>NZ_JBWKCC010000011.1:0-102720 GCF_056436655.1 Streptomyces sp. NPDC043427
CCCCCCCCCCCCCCCCCCCCCCCCCCCCCCCCCCCCCCCCCCCCCCCCCCCCCCCCCCCCCCCCCCCCCCCCCCCCCCCCCCCCCCCCCCCCCCGGGCGGCTCAGTCGGCGGTGCGCGGCTCGTCGAAGCTGGCGAAGTACGCGGCGACCATGTCCTCATCGGCATGCCCCTGCGCGGCGGCCCGGCTCAGGCGCTCGGCGCTCGCGGCGGCCACGTCGAGACGTACGCCGTTGCGCTCACCGGCCTCCACGATCAGCCAGGCGTCCTTCGCGGCGGTGGCCACGGCGAACTGCGGAGGGGTGAGGCGGTCGTCGAGGACGAGGCCGGCCTTGGCGCGCAGGTAGCCCATGTCGAGCGGGCTGCCGGAGATCAGCTCGAAGAAGGACTGCGGGTCGACGCCGAGCGCCTGCGACAGGGCCAGCACCTCGCCGGTCGCCGCGGTCGCCGCGATGACCCAGCTGTTGGCGACCAGCTTCAGCCGGGTCGCGGTGCCGGCCGCGCCGTCCTCGCCGGTCCACACCGTGCGGGCGCCGACCGCGTCGAAGACCGGCGTGAGCGTGTCCCGGCCCTCGACGGGACCGGCCGCGAGCACGGTGAGCTGGCCGGCCTCGGCGGGCTGGCGGGTGCCCAGCACGGGGGCGTCGTAGAAGAGCAGGCCGTGTTCGCGGGCGAGGGCGGCGAGGCCGCCGATCGCCTCGATGCCGGCGGTGGTGGACTGCATCCACGCGACGCCCGGGCGCAGTTCGGGGGCCGCCTGTCGCATGACGTCCAGGGCGGCGTCACCGTCGTAGAGCATGGTGAGGACGACATCGGCGCCCTGGACCGCCTCGGCGGGGTCGGCAGCGATGTGGATGCCGTCGGCGGCCAGCGGTTCGGCCTTGGCGCTGCTGCGGTTCCAGGCGCGGACGGTGTGTCCGGCGCGGGCGAGGTTACGGGCCATCGCGGCGCCCATGATGCCCGTACCCAGCACGCTCACGGTGAGCTTGTCGGTCATGTTCGTCAGCTTCCTGCTTGTCGTGCGTGTGGTCGCTGTCCTCGACCGTAGGGGCACGCCCCATCGGCAAACCCAGAGGAATCGCGATCTCCGTCATCGGTCATCCGATCTGCCCGGCCCGTCGGGCGAGGGGTGTCGGCCGTGGTCGGGGGCAGTCCCGCTTAAAGTTATCCGGTGAACGGCGACTGGCTCATACGCGGCCGCGACGGGCTGCTCAGTGTCTATGTGCCTGCGGACGACGGCGTCGTGTGCCGGGCGGAACGCGCACCCGGCGGCCCCTGGGACGCACCCCGCAAGGTGGGCGGCGACCAAAGACTCCACCCCGTCCTGGCGATCGGTCAGGGCGCTGACGGCTACGCCCATCTGGTGAGCTGGCGGCCGACCGTGCCCCGTGAGTCGGGCCTGGTGCACTCCACCCACTTCCGGCCCCGGCTCGCGGCGCTGGACTGGCACCCGGTAGGGCACCCCAACCGGACGGGCGACCGCACCGGCACCCCGGCCGTCGCCGTGGACGCCCAGGGGCGGGCGCATCTCTTCATCCCCAACAGGGGCGGCGGGGTCAGCATGCTGGGGCAGAAGGAGAAGGGCGGCTGGGGACCGTGGCGCGACCTCAAGGGGCGTGACGTGCGCGACGGTCTGGCCGCGGTGACGGGGGAGTCGGGCCGGGTCGAGCTGTACGCGGCGGTGCCGGACGCGATCCTGTACTGGCGTCAGGAGGAGCCGGGAACCCCGCCGGTGCTCCAGGAGGAGACGGAGGCGGCGATCCGCCCCGGCACGCTACGCGCGTTGGCGACGTCCCCGGACCGTACGACCCTCTTCTTCACCGACGACTCCGGCGACCTGTGCGCCTGGCGCCCCGGCGCCAAACCGGTCCCCGTCCTCGCGTCGGCCGGCCCCGGCCCCGTCTCCGCGATCCGCTGCGAACTCGACGGCTACGACTGCACGTTACTCGCCCAGCGCTCTTCGAGCGGCCGCGTCGCCTTCGCCGCGTATCCCACCGAACAGGAGGACGCCGGCGCCTGGTGGACCGAGTCCGGTCCCCAACTCCCCGCCGACGCCGAACTGTGCCTGGCCCTGGACGGCGACGGCCGCGTGGTCGCCGCGACTCTCTCCCCGTCGACCGGCCAACTCCTCATCACCCGACAAAAGAACGAGCCGGGCCTGGCGCTGACGGCTTGGCAGGAGGTGTGAGAGGGAGATTCCTTCATGCGTGGACGCTGCGTTAAGCAGTTGTCCACACGTTGCCAAGGACAGAAGCCAAGAGCCCCTGAAAGAGTGGAGAAGAATTCAGAACCAGTGCAGTCCCTCGGGATCGGACTGCCGGATCAACTTCGGCGTCCGCCGAAAACACACCGGCTGGAACGTCGTCGGCCACACCGACACGGCACCGAGGGCCAGCCCACGTTGCGACGCCTGAAAATCCGCCCGGTGCTCACTGTGCAGCTCCAGCGGCGCATGCGTCCGACTCACCAACTGACGCCAACAGTCGAACCGATCCGCCGCCGGTAGCTCATCGCTCCGGAACACGGTCTCGGTCAGCACGCACCCCTCCTTGACGTCACGTGTGGTGTCAGGCGTCCCGAGGCACGATGCTCACCGCTCGGTAGTCGTACCCGTCCTGCTGGAAGCCGGGTGCTTCCCATGTGAGGTCCACCTGTTGTCCCTGCGACAGCGTGCGGAACCCGTCCATCTCGATGCTGGAGTAATGCCCCCAGCAACCACCGGGAGTCTCAGCCGAGTCGAGCACGCCCCAGCCTTCCTCGTCATGCCATGCGCGGACCGTCGCAGTCACCATGGGCGGAACCTTACGGGTTCTGTCTGCGGGGCGTTGCGTGGTAGGCCGTCAGTGAGCAGCGCTCACTTACACAGCCACTCCGACTACATCTGGGTCAGGGCCAGGACCCCAGCGTGTGGACCGCCAGGAAAACGCAGAGCGTCAGCTGCACCGCCCCGATACCTCGGTGCCCGATCCGCAGCAGCACGACGGCCGTTACGCCGACCGCCAGGGCCAGAGCGCCGAAGCCCAGCACTGGCGCCCAGTCCAGGGGCGGCACGCTGGTCGCTGTCTGTCCGGAGCTGGCGTCCATCCGGCCCAGTCCCCGGACGGCGAGCACGATGACGACCAACAGGCCGGCCGCCACGTCCGCCACCAGTACGAGAAGCAGGAGACAACCTGCGGTGAGGGCACCCTCTCCGCTGGAGGGCTGCTTGTCGGCAAGTTCGGGCATGGCTCAACGATCGCCCGGAATCCACCCTTCCGAACGGCCCGTCGCCGACTCGCAACCCAGGCGTACTCCGCTCTTCAGGGGCCTACCCGGTCCCGGAGATCACTCAGATTCGGCCGCTGCCGCCCGGGCGGGCGCACATGGGGAGGGTGGCTCCCGGCCCAGGGGGCACGGGCCGGAATCCGCCGAAACGGGGTGGGCGATCAGGGACGGAGAAGCATCAGCAGCTGACGAGGCCCTGGAACTTCCAGTTGGTGCCCATGATCGGCTGGTCTTTACGGAACTGCGCCTCTTGCCCCGGCTGGAGCTCGTAACAGTCGGGCGCCGGCACCATCTCGAGGTTCCACGTCGGCTTGACCCGCTGCGTGGTCGTACAGTCGTTGGTCATCCAGACGGTCACGATGCGGAAGAAGATGACCGCTCCCGTTCCCTTGACACAGCTCGGCGCGGGGGAGGCCGCTGCCGCGGGGGCAGACGGCGCGGAGGCCGCGTGGGCCTGGCCGACGCCCAACAGTGCCGTACCTGCCAGGGCCGCCGCGGCGATGCCTGAAGCGAATTTACGCACGTTCTCATCCCATCTGTCTGCGGGCGATTACCTCATCTGCACTCTCACCGAGGCGAACGGTCCGCTCAACGCTGGATCAGAGACTTCGAAGGCACCGGGGCAGCCGCGCTCGCAGCACCCGCACATGCCGCCCGGCGGCGGCCTCAGCCGGCAGCACCCGGCCCCGCCGGAGAAGCCCAATGCCTTTGGCAGAGGTTGAGAAGGCCACCTATGGAGGTCGTAGGTGGCCTTTGGCGCGCCGGACGGCGGCGTCCCGCCACGGGGCGAAACCGGCGCCCACCCATCCGTCCCATCCCTTGCTTCACCTATCGATATTCGATAGATTCCCATCGTGACTCGATGGGAGGAGGGGGCATGGGAAAGCTGACCGTGGGTGCGCTGCGCGTCGTGCTCGTGGTGGTGCTCGTCGGCACCGTGTTCGTACAGGCATTGATGGTGTGGGCGTTGGCCACCGACCCGGAGGACGGGTCGCTCCCGCTGACCCCGCTGCGCGTGATCACTGTCCTGGGCCTGGTGTCGGTCCAGGTCGCCGTGGTCTGCGTAGGGCGGCTGGTGACGATGGTGCGACGCGGAACCGTGTTCTCCCACGCCGCCTTCCGGTACGTGGACGGCGTGATCGGCGCGATCGTGGCGGCTGCCCTCGTGTGGTTCGCGGTCACCATCCTCAATGCGCCGGGCCAGCGGGACGACCCGGGCGTCACCGTCATCATGGGCGGGGTCGGCGTGGCCATCCTGGGGGTCGCGCTCATCGTGCTCGTGCTGCGGATGCTGCTCGCCCAGGCCGTCGCGCGCGACGTCGAGGCGTCGCAGATGCAGGCCGAGTTGGACGAGGTGATCTGATGCCGATCGCCGTCGACATCGACGTGATGCTGGCCAGGCGGAAGATGTCCGTGGGCGAGCTCGCGGACCGCGTAGGGATCACGCCCGCCAACCTGGCGGTACTCAAGAACGGCCGCGCCAAGGCGGTGCGCTTCGCGACGCTCGCCGCGCTGTGCGAGGTGCTCGAGTGCCAGCCGGGCGACCTGCTGCGCTGGGAGGCCGAGGAAGCCGCGGGCGGATGACGTGGCCGGGGCGGGCGTGAAAACGCCTGGCACCACTGGCCCGTGACACGGCACGTGGATCGCCGATCAGCCGCAGCACCGTCCCGACCCCGTTGGGCAGATTCCGGTTGACCCGCACCGCACGGTCCTGGTCGACGATCGCGCTGCGCACGTGACCTCCCACCAGCAAGCCCCCGTCCTTCCAGCGCGGAAGGGCGGGGGTTCGGCGATCCCGACAACGCGGCGGGCGCGTGTGCCGGGCGTCGCAGGCAGGCGGGGGCTTTCGCCACACGCCCCTGGGCCGAAGCCCTGGTCAGAGGCGCGAGTCAGGAAGTGCCGCCCGTCGCCGGGGACTTCTTCGCTGACTCCGGGATGTCCGAGTCCGTGCGGATGGCCTTCCAGAGGGTGGAGGCCTGGGGCTCCGCGGCCACCACCCGGTTCGGGTCGACCTTGTCGTAGGCCACGGGGAGCATGATCGTGTCCATGTTGGCGGGGTCGATGCCGTTGAGGCTGCGGCCGAAGTCGGTGAGCTTGGTGAGGGAGGCGAGGTCGGAGTCGGTGGTGAGGGCCTCGGTGAGGTTGTCGGCGATCTTGTAGGCCTTGGTGGGGCTGCCCAGCAGGTCCTGCTTCTTGATCTCGGAGAGCAGGGCGATCATGAACTTCTGCTGGAGGCCTATGCGGCCGAGGTCGCTGCCGTCGCCGTAGCCGTACCGGGTCCGCACGAACTTCAGGGAGTCCGTGCCGTTCAGCTTGTGCGTGCCGGCGTCCAGCGTCAGGCCGGTCTTGCTGCCCT
This sequence comes from Streptomyces sp. NPDC043427, assembly GCF_056436655.1. Classification (NCBI taxonomy): domain Bacteria; kingdom Bacillati; phylum Actinomycetota; class Actinomycetes; order Kitasatosporales; family Streptomycetaceae; genus Streptomyces; species Streptomyces sp. NPDC043427. The sequence goes on from NZ_JBWKCC010000011.1 coordinate 5,619, forward strand.
TGATGGGCTCGTCGAGGGTGACGGTCACGCCGCCTATCGCGTCCACCAGCCCCTTGAAGCCGGCGAAGTCGATCTCCATGTAGTGGTCCATGCGGACCCCGGACATCTCCTCCACGGTCTTGACCGTGCAGGCCGGACCGGCCAGCGAGTAGACGGAGTTGAACATCACGCGCTTCGCCGAGGCGACCGTGTCGCCGTCGGACTTGGTGCACTCGGGCCGGGTAACGAGGGTGTCGCGCGGGATGCTGACGGCGACGGCCTTCTTGCGGCCCTCGGGTATGTGCACCACGAGCGCGGTGTCGGAGCGCGCCCCGGAGACGTTGCCCTTGTCCAGCTCGCCGTTGGCGCCGGCGCGCGAGTCGGAGCCCAGGATCAGGATGTTCTGCCCGGACGTGGGCAGCTTCTCCGGCCGGTCGCCACCGATCGCCTTGTCGATGTCGACGCCCTTGATGTTGTTGTTCAGGTCGCTGTAGAGCCAGTAACCGGTGCCGGCCGCGGCCACGATGACGACGCCCAGGCCGATCAGGATCTTCCGGCCGATACGGCGGCCACCCGCCTTCTCGCGCTTGCGCCCTCGGCCGCCGCGGCGCCGGGACGGGGACGGTGCGTCGGAGTCGTCGCTGCGCTGGGGCGTCGAGACGTGGCTCATCCTGGTCCGAGTCCTTGTTGGTCGAGCCCCGCAGGGCGGTAGGTGTGGAGCTGGGGACTCGGGTGGGGGGAGGCCGGTCCGTATGCTGCCCGATCAGTCCCGCACTATAGGCAGCCGCACTATAGGCAGAGGATCGACCGATCATGCACGTAACGTGATGCATTTGTAAACATGAACCGAACAAATAGGATGCGGCTGCGTCTTGACCGATCAGGCCGACGATCAGTGTGACCGATCGGGACGCGACGGTCGGGCGCGGCCCGGCCGGGGCGCGTTCAGCACATTCAGCACGTTGGTGGAGAGGACTACGACGGACCATGCGGGCCAGCACCGCGCGTGACGACGGACGACGGCAGCGGCCGGCGAACGGCGAGGCCACGGACCTCACCGGCCGGTCTCCCGCCGTGCTGTCCGGACCGTGGCTGCTGCCCGGGCACGACGGCCGGCTCGTCGTCTACGCGCATGTGGACCAGGCCGTGCTGCGCTGGACCGAGAGCCGCCCCGGCGGCCCCGACTGGCTCGGCCCGGACATCCTGCCCGCCAAGAACGTGACCCGTCTCACGGTCGCCCAGGGCCGCAACCGCTACGCCCATCTGCTCGGCCGCCGGGTGCGCGGCGGCGACGGCCCGCTCACCGTGGACCTGGTCTACGCGATCCAGTACCAGGCGGGCCGCCCGATGAGCGAGTGGAGCTCTGTCGGCAACCCCCTTTCGGGGCCGGGGCGTTCCGCGTCGACAGGGCTGCCGGCCGCCGCGGTGACCACCGCGGGCACGCTGTACGTCGTCGCGCCCACCGCCCACGGCCATCTCGCCCTGCGCCGCGAGGACGCCCAGGGCCGCTGGGAGCCCTGGCTCGACCTCAAGGTCGCCGCCGCCCTCGACACCCCGGCCGCGGTGGCCACTTCCACCGGACACGTCGAACTCCTCGCCCCCGCTCGGGGCGGAGCCCTGACCTGGTTCCAACGGCAGCCCGGCGCGGCCCTGGAGCGCGGTCACGACCTCGGTGTGGTGCCGCTGCCCGGGTCCGTCACCGGCCTGGAGACCTCACCGGGCCGCGTGACCTACTACCTGACCGACGTCCAGGGCGGCCAGGTCGTCGCCGTACGCCCCGGGGAGTGGCCCGTGCCGGTGGGCGGGAGCCCGGGCGACGGACGCCACGCGGCGCTCGCCGCCACCATCGACGGCTACGCCTGCACCGTCCTCGCCCACCGCGACACCGAGGGCCGGGTCGTGGTCGGCCTGTGCCCGGCGGAGGACGAGCGGTACGGCGTGTGGTGGACCGACACCGGCACCGCCTGCCTGGGCGACCCGGTACTCGCCCTCGACGCGTTCGGACGCGTCGTCGTCCTCGCCGTGGCCGCCGACGGCACGCTCACCCTGGCCCGCCAGGACGACGGCTCCGGACTGACGCTCGGCGACTGGACTCGCATATGACCAGGCCGGGAATCGTCATCGCCAGGCCGGGAATCGTCACGACCAGGCCGAGAACCGTCCTCGCCATGTGGCGCAACGCTCCCGCACGAGGCGGACGTGAGGAGCGAAGGGGCGTGACGACATGAGCCGTAAGCCCGACCGAAGAACCGGAACCGCGGCCGATGTCGCCGCCGGCCCCGGGAGCGGTCGTACGCATGTCGTCGCCGTCGTCGTCACGGAACCCGCGGACGCCGTGCCGTTGGTCGCGCTGGAGCTGCCCGGTGCCGAGATCGCCGTCGTGTGTCTGCGGGCGGGCGGCAAGGACGGGCGGGCGGCGTTGGACCGGGCCCTCACCGGTGCCGCCGACCGGGGCTGCCGGGTGATCGGCGGTCCGAGGGTGCTCGGTGTCGACGGCACCGACGACCCCGCCACCGTCGCCGCGCTGCTGGACGTCCTGCGCGACCTCGAACCGGAGCGGCTGCACACGCTCGACCCCGATCCCGCGCACACGTCGTACGACCAGGCGAGCAGCATGCCGACGTACGACGTCCCGGCAGCGCACGGCGAGACCGCGGTCGGTGCCCTGGCCGCGGCCCGGGCCTGGCAGGCGGAGAGCGGGCGGCCGCTGTACGTGGACTGCCACCGGGCCCACGGGGACCCGGAGTTGGGCGCCACCGCCTGCCGCCGCTACCCGGCGCCCGCGAACTGGCTGTCCGCCGGGTTCGACGGCCGGCTGACCGCCTTCCTGCCGACGGCCGACGGGGTGGTGCGCCGGCACCAGGACACCCAGGGCCGGTGGATCGCCCCCGAGCCGGTGGAGGGGCCGGGGCTGCTGCCGGGGCTCCTCGTGGTGCGCGACCCGCACGGCTTCCCGCACTTGTTCGCACTGCGCAGGACCGCGCGCGACGACGGCGGGGCGGACGTCGAGGTCGTGCACGCGGCGCAGTACCGTACCTCGGAACCGCCCACCCCGTGGCAGTCGGTCGGCGGGCCGAACGCCGTCGACTGGCGGCGGGGACGTGCGGTCGGGTTCCCGGCGGCCGCCTTCGACGCGGCGGGCAACCTGTTCGTCTTCGTACGCAACTTCGGACACAGCATCAGCTGGCGCTGCCAGTCGGCCGACGGCGGCTGGACGAAGTGGCAGCACCTGAGCGGCCTGCGGGTCGCGGACGACCTCGTCGCGGTGACGGGCCCGCACGGCGGGGTCGAGGTCTACGGCCGCGTCCGCGACACCCCGGGCGTGGTCCGCTGGTACGCCGGACAGGGCGGCGCCTGGACCGAGGACCGTACGGTGCCGTTCGCCGCGCGTCCCGGCACCCTGACGCCGGCCCCCGAACCGGGTGCCGTCCTCTTCCGCGACCTGCGCACCAACGAGGCCTGCGTCTGGCGTCCGGGCGCGCAGGCGCCTTTCCCGCTGGGCGACGCCGGGGGGAGCGGGCCGCTGGCCGCGGTGCGGGGCGTCGAGATGGACGGCTGGGCCTACTCGGTGCTGGTGGCCCAAGGGGCGGGCGGCACCTGCGCGGTGGGCGCGTATCCCGAGGGCCGACCGGACACGGGCGTGTGGTGGCAGGACCTGGGGGCGCCCTCGTACGGCGCACCGGCCGCCGCCGTGACCCGGACCGGGCTGCTCACGCTGGGGGCCCGGACACCGGACCGACAGCTGCTGACCGCCCGCCGCGAGGAGCGCCCCGGCGCCCTCACGTTCACCGACTGGCGCCCCGCCCGCGGCTGACGCAAAGCAGTCGCCGACGGGCGGAACGAGCCCCAGGCGGGCCACCGTTGGTCGGAATCGAGCCATCGTTTGCCCTCTGCACCGGCCCTGACCACGGGTGATCCGTCCACGTGGGATGTACTTCGCCCGATCGCGAATGGTTGTAAGGAAAATGTGTGATCAAAGTCGCGGCCGGGCGCAAGTCAATGCGCGTCGACACCCGAATGAAGGATTGTTAAAGTTCAGCTCGCTCATGTGATCGGCCTGTGAAAGAAACCGTTCACCTTCGAGCACCCTGCGGCGCACCGAGGCGACCACGGGGCATTGTGTCCTGTCTTGCGTGTGACTGAGGGGTTATGGCCAGGCTATCGTTGCGGGCTGTCCAAAAACTGACCTGCAAGAAGCGCGACGCCTGGTGGACCGTCTTCCTGGTCGACCCCACCGCGACCCGCATGCTGCTGCTCTTCGCCCGCTTCCGCTTCATCACCCCCAACCGCGTCACCTGGGCCGCCCTTTTCATCGGTCTCGGCTCGGCCGGCTTCTTCCTCGAGGGCGACCGCAAGTCCCTGCTCATCGGCGCCGCGCTGTACCACCTGAGCTTCATCCTCGACTGCATCGACGGCAAGCTGGCCCGCCTCAAGGGCAACGGCACCGTCTTCGGCGGCTGGCTCGACTACGTCTTCGACCGCATCCGCGTCCTGTTCTGCGCCCTCGCGCTGATGGGCGGTCAGTTCCTGCGCACGGACGACGAGCGCTACCTGCTCGCCGCCCTCGTCGTGGTCTTCCTCGACATGCTCCGCTACGTCGACGCGCTGCAGATCTACAAGATGCGCATGTCGATGCGGACGAAGATCGAGAAAGTCACCAAGGAGCGCGCCGACGCCGAACGCGCCGAACGGGAGGCCGAGGCGAAGGAGCAGGCCCAGCCCCAGGGGGAGTCCGAGGGGCCGCAGATCGTCTTCATGGAGGACCTGCTCCGCGACAACCCGGGCACGCCCGCCGAGGTGCTCCGCGAGGAGGCCGGCGGAGACAACGTCGTCGACCTGCACGAGCAGTTCCGCGACCAGTTCCCGTGGTACACGCGCCTGCGCCGGGCGATGCTGCGCACCCGGATCCGTCCGCACCTGATCAGCGGCATCGAGTTCCAGATGTTCATCTTCATCGTCGGCCCGATCATCGGTCAGATCCTGTGGACCACGGTGGTCTCGGCGGCCCTGCTGATGCTCTTCGAGCTCGTGATCATGTACAAGTTCTGGCTCTCCACGCGTGACTTCACCCGCGTCATGGAGGAGATGAACGCGACCTCGGACACCGCCGGGACGATCGCCCCGCACCTGTACAAGGGCCGCCATCGCGGGGCCGCGCAGGAGGCTCTGCTGGCCGACGAGCGCTACCGGGCTCCGGAGCCCGAGGAGGATCCTTTCTTCCAGCCCTATCCGCAGCCGCAGTTCCACCAGCTCGACGAGCAGGACGCCCTCGACGTCTCCGGCGCGCAGGGCATTCCCACCCCGCGGGGTCATGAACCCGAGCCGCTGACCATGCCGATCCGGGTCCGGCGCTTCGACGCGCAGAGCCGCGCGGAGCAGGAGGGGCACTGGCGATGACCAAGCCGACCGGCTCCGACGCGTTCGACGAGGCGTCCGGGTACGGCGACCCGTCCGGCCACGACGAGCGATCCGGACATGACGACCCCACCGGCCTCGACGAGCAGACAGGCTTCGACGACCCCACCGGCCTCGACGAGCAGACAGGCTTCGACGAGCGGACGGGCTACGACGAGCAGTCCGCGTACGACGACTCCTCCGGCTACGACGACCGGCTCGGGCGCTCGACCTCCTCCTCCTCCTCCGCGCGGGTCGACACCGTCTCGTACCCCGACCCCTCCGCGTACACCGTCACGATCGTCGTCGCGGCCTACAACGCGAGCGCCACCCTCGACCGGGCCCTGCGCTCCACCCTGAACCAGACCCACCGAGGCGTCGAGGTGCTCGTCGTCGACGACGCCTCCACCGACGGCACCCTCGCGGTGGCCCAGGGCTACGCGCAGAAGGACTCGCGCGTACGGGTCGTCAGCCGTCACCAGAACAGCGGCGGTGTCGGCGCGCCCCGCAACAACGGCATCGAGGCGGCCACCGGCGAGTACCTGATGTTCCTCGACGCCGACGACGAGCTCCCGCACAAGGCGTGCGAGCTGCTGCTGGCCTCCGCGCTGGCCACCGGCGCCGAGATCACCGCGGGCCGGGCGCTGCGGGTCAACCTCGCCAAGGACGAGATCACCGTCTGGCAGCCGCAGCTCTACGGCACCGACCGCACGGTCACCGGCGGCCTCACCGCCGCGCCCGAGCTCTTCGAGGACCCGATCGCCGCGGCCAAGCTGTACCGCGTCGACTTCCTGCACGACAACGGCATCCGCTTCCCCGAGGGCGTCTTCTTCGAGGACACCTACTTCTCCACGGTCGCCAATCTCTGCGCGCACACGATCACCCTGCTCACCGCGCCCGTCTACCGGTGGATCTGGGAGCGGGAGACGGACACGCCCTCCATCACCAACCGGCGCGGCGAACTGCGCAGCATCCGCGACCGGGTGCTGGTGCACCAGTGGGCCGACGAGTTCCTCGCCCAGCACGGCGCGCGCGAGCTCGTCGCGCACAAGGCCGCCAAGTTCCTCTCGCACGACCTCAGGCTCTACACGCCCGAGCTGCGCTCCGGTGACGACGCGTTCCGGGACGGCTTCGTCGGGGTCGTCGCCCCCTACCTGCGCTCGCTGCCCCCGGAGACGTACGACCTGTGCGGCCCGCTGGAGCGGGTGCGCGCCTTCGGTCTGATGCACGGCCGGACCGACGTGGCCGTGTCCGTCGCCGACTACACCCAGCGGCGCAGCGTCCTCAGCTCCGACCTGGTGGAGAAGGACGGCAAGGTCTACTGGTCCGGCTCGCTGCTCGGCCGCCCGCACGCCGAGCGCTTCCTCGACGTCACCGACCTGGACCTCACCGGCACCTCGCTGTCGGACGCCCGCCTGTTCAACCAGGCGACCCGCGTGGAGATCAAAGGCGGCGAACTCCACGTCACCGGCTACATACGCAACCAGTTCGGCCGGGTCGGCCCCAAGGACAAGGTCGAGCTCATCGCGGTCCTGCGCCGCCGCAGTCCCAAGACCGACCACACCTTCAAGGTCACCGGCGTCGAGGTCGACGAGGAGCACATCCGCTTCCACACCACCGTCGACCTGGACGAGACCCTCGGCAAGGCCGGCCGCGCCGCGATCTGGAACCTGTTCGTCCAGATCCGGCACGCCGGACAACGGGCGACCACCACGGTGTGCGTGCGCGGCCTCGACCTGGAGCGCGAGCGCTACACCGGTGGCGGGACGACGTACGAGATCTACGAGACCGTCAGCGGCAACCTCGCGCTGCGCCAGGAGACCAGCGAGCAGCGAGCGAAGGCCGACCCGCGCGGCGAGCCGTGGCTGTGGTGGAAGGACCGGCAGCTGCCGGACTCGTTCGCCCCCCAGGAGACGTACGGTGCCGCCGTCGTCGTGCACTGCCACAACGACGAGTACAACCTGTACGAGTTCCTGCGCTCGCTCGCCGTACAGCGCGACTTCGAGCAGACGCAGGTGGTCCTCGTCGACGACGGTTCGACCGACTCCACCGCGGGGCAGCTGGAGAAGTTCGCCGCGCACTACCCGAACGCCCAGGTCGTCCCGCAGGTCTCCATGGGCATGCGGGCCGCCTTCGACCACGGCCTGCGCCACGTCCGCGCGCCCTACGTGATGTTCGCCCGCGCCCGCGACATCCTCGGCGCGGACAGCGTCAGCCATCTGCTGGCCGCCGCCCGGAAGGCCGACGCCGACGTCGTCGTGGGCAACCCCGACAACTTCCCCGGGCCGCGCAAGGGCGGCGACGAGCCGTGGAAGCGGTACTTCGGCAAGAAGCCGACCGCTGTTCAGCGGCTGCACAAAGCCCCGTACCTGATCTTCTCCACCGGACTCGGCGCGAAGCTGCTGCGGACCGAGCTGGTGCGCGAACAGCGGCTGCGCGCCGGCGGCGGCCCCGGCTTCGAGGACGCCTGGCTCGCCGTCCCCGCCCTGCTGCACGCCGACCGTGTCACCACCGCGCCGCGCGCCACCTGCTACGAGCGCGACCAGGAGCAGAGCGACTCCCTGTTCGACCTGCCCTGGAACGACCCGGTCAAGGCGCAGGAACTGATCCGCCTCGCCCGGCACCTCCTCAGGCGCACCGCCCCGCTGGACGAGCGCACCCGCCGCCTCGCCCAGCGCTTCGTGGTCCGCACCCTCCAGCCGTACCTGCGCAACCTGCACCGCATCATGAGCCGGGTCGAGCTGGCGGCGATCTTCCCCACGCTGCACGAGGTCTACACGGAGATACCCGACGACCTGATCCTGCAGTACGCCGTCGCCCCGGGCTCCCGGCTTCAGCACCACGCCGTGCGCACGGACAACCTCGACCTGTTCTGCGAGCCGCACGGCAAGCAGGCGTACCTGCCGCACCTGTACATCGACGACGAGGGACTGCACCGCAGGCTGACCGTCGACCGGGTGGAGACCGCGCTGCTGCGCGTGGAGCGGCAGAAGTTCGTCCTGGAGACCTGTCACGTCGATCCGCAGCAGGTCACCTTCGAGGGCCTGATGGTCCTGACCGGTGCCGACATCGACCAGGTCTTCGACAACCGCATCGAACTCGTCCTGAGCGACGGCCGCACCGAGCGCGCGCTGAGGGTCGAGCAGGTCTACCGGCGCGACCGCTGGCGCACCCGCAAGGAGCAGGACTGGTACTCCGGCTGGCGTGCCGTCGCCCGCCCCGAGGACTTCGCGTCCATCGACAACCGGGACCTCTCCCTCACCCTGCGCGTCCACGACGGCGACCGGCACCTCGACACCCCCGTCGACGCCCGCCAGATGCTGCACCGCTTCAAGGGCGTGCACCGGGCCGGCCGCGCCCGCGTGATCCTCTCCATCGACAAGAACGAGAAGGTCACCGTGCGGCGCGTCGCCGGGATCGTCAGCCGGCCCGCGCACAAGGTGAAGCGGTTCTTCCGGGAGCTGCGGGCCGCCCTGCCCGGCCGCCCCGGCTGGCGCACCCGGCTGCTGTACTGGCTGTTCCACCTCTGGCTGCGCGGCAAGGACATCTGGATCATCGGCGAGCGTGAGGACACCGCGCAGGACAACTCGTACCACCTGTTCACCTGGATCAGGCAGAACGAGCGGGGGCGCAAGGTGTACTACGCCATCAACGGCAACGCCGCCGACCGGAAGAAGATCGACCACCTCGGCAACGTCATCGACCGCCTGTCGTGGAAGTACCGCGTCTACCTGCTGCACGCGACCCGGCTCATCAACGCCTACGACCTGGAGGCCTATCTGGGCTTCCCGGGCCTGTCCAAGCGCGCCTTCCTCACCGGCTACGGCGACCTGATGCGCTACAAGCGGGTCTTCCTCCAGCACGGCGTGGTCTACAACGACGTGGCACCGTCCATCCACGCCCAGGTCACCAACGTCGACCTGGTGCTCACCACGGGCCGCAGCGAGCGCGCCTACTACGCCGAGCACTGCGGCTACGGCTACGACCGGGTCGCGGCCACGGGCCTGCCCCGCTTCGACGCGCTCGAGCCCGTGCCGGGGCTGCGCCGCATCCTCGTCATGCCGACCTGGCGACGGGACATCGTGGCGCCCTCGTACAACAAGGCGGCCAAGCCGGAGATCCCCTTCGCGGCCTCCGAGTACTACCGCTTCTTCTCGGCGCTGCTGCGCGACGAACGGCTGCTCAAGGCGCTCCAGTACCACAACGTGGAGCTGGAGTTCATGCCGCACTACGAGATCCGGCCCTACCTCAAGCACTTCCGGATCGACCACCCGTCGATCACGGTCTCCACGACCGGCCGAGACGTGCAGCTGGCGATGCGCGAGTGCTCGATGCTCGTCACCGACTATTCCTCGGTGTTCTTCGACGTCGCCTACATGGGCAAGCCCATCGTCTACACCAACTTCGACGACGAGGCGTTCTACAGCAAGCACTACAAGCGCGGCTACTTCGACCTGGCCCGGGACGGCTTCGGCCCCACCTGCGGCACGGTCGACCGGGCGGTGGACGAGATCATCGCCTCCATCGAGCGGGGCTTCCAGGTGGAGCCGCGGTACCGGCAGCGCGCGGAGGAGTTCTTCGTGCTGCGCGACACCCACAACTGTGAGCGGGCCTTCGACGTGATCGACACCATGGACGTGTCCGTCGTCGGCGATCCGGGTCCGCCTCCCGCGCCCCTGGTCATGGGGCGGCCGGGCGAGCAGCAAGGAAGGGGCTGACGCCGTGCAGCACACGAGAGTCTTCCTGGCCGGCGACTCCAGCGTGACCAGCCGGCCGCACAGCATGGCCCCCATGGTCGGCTGGGGCCAGGTGCTCCAGTTCTTCGTCCAGGGCGCCGAGGTGGTCAACGCGGCCCGCGCCGGGTCCAGTTCGCGCAGCTTCCTGGAGCGCGGCCGGCTCGCCTGGATCCTGGAGAACCTCACCCCCGGCGACCTGCTGCTGGTCTCCTTCGGCCTGATCGACATGAAGCCGGGCGACGGCCGTTTCACCGAGCCGTTCGGCGACTTCCAGCACTTCCTGCGCCAGTACGTGCACGGCGCCCGTGAGCGCGGCGCCCACCCGGTCCTGGTGACCAGCCACGAGCGGCGCGTCTTCGACGACTACGGCAACATGCGCCGCCCCCTCGGCCTCTACCCGGCGGCGATGCGGGAAGTCGCCCTGGGCCTGTCCGTGCCGCTGATCGACCTCAACGAGTGGAGCGTCGCCTGGTGGCGCCAGGCGGGAGCGCAGGGCACCAAGGAGCTGTTCCTCTACCTGGAGCCCGGCGAGCACCCCAACTACCCCGACGGCATCGCCGACAACACGCATCTGCGCGGCCACGGCGCCCTGGAGTGCGCCCGGTTCGTGGCGGGCGAGATGCAGGGCAAGGGCCTGCTCACCCCGCCGTACTTCCGCAACCTCGACGCGCACATCCCGGAGACCGCGATCGAGTTCCTCGACGACCACGTCTTCGAGCAGCTCACCAAGGAACGCGTGGGCGGACGCGGCGCCCTCGCGGGGAGTGGGGCACTGCGATGAGCGACTGGTACCCCATCGCCCGCGCCTGGGTGACCAACCCCCAGGCACCCCAGATCGGCGGCACGCTGGACCTGTTCGCCGACACCGACCCCGCCCACCCCGTGGCGCCCGGCCAGGAGATCACCTTCACCCTGGCCGTCACGCCCACCGGCGGCGCCTACCGCACCTACGGCTACCTGCTCGACGACTTCCTCGGCGACATCGCCACCATGGCCCGCCACCAGGGCATGAGCCACCTGACCAACGGCCGCTACGCCACCTACGCGAGCGACGCGACGCCCCGCACCGTCACCTGCACGGTCAAGGTCAACGACGACGCCCAGGACGGCGCGGTGCTGCTGCCCCGCATCATCATCGGCCTGATGCCCGCGCAGGGCGACAAGCTGATCCCCTCGACGGCGATCTCCGACGCGGGCTACCGGGTACGGCGCCACTGGCTGCCCGGCCAGAGCCTCACCCTGCCCCCCGGCGGACACGCCGTCCTGCCCCCGGGCCACATCCACGCCCCCGGCCTGCGCTTCATGGGCGTCAGCATCGCCCGGCACGGCGTCATCACCTGCACGCCCGACGGCAGCGTCACCTACCAGGCGGACCCCGCCCACCTCGGCTACGACCGCTTCGAGCTCGCTTTCGAGGACGAGCGAGGAAACCGGGTGTGGTCCGAAGTGACGGTCCACATCGGCGACTTCGGGGCATCGCCGGGAGCGCTCGCGACGTATGGGTAAGCCCTGGGGAGCCGTTCTGGCCGCCGTGCTCTGCCTCGCCCTGACGGGCTGCACCTCGCCGTCGGACTCCTCCGACAAGCCGACGGGTTCGGCCCCGGTGACGCCGAAGCCCACGCCCGCCCTGCTCGCCGGGGTGACGTACCAGGAGCTCACTCGGAGCGTCGGCTCCGGCGACCCCGTGCGGCTGCACGTGCTGCGGGTCGCGCCCGACGCGCGGGTGCGGGTCACCGGTGTGCACGGTGACGGGATGACCGAGGCGCACACCGTCCGCTCCCTCGCGAAGGCGGCGGGGGCGATCGCCGCCGTCAACGGCACGTACTACGACATCCATACCGGCCGTGACTACTCCGGCTACGAGGGCGACCCGATCGGGCTGTACGCCGAGAGCGGCCGGGTGCTGAGCGAGGCACTCGCCGGACGGCCCGCCCTCCTCCTCGGGCACGCGGACAACGGCAGGCTCATCGCCCGCGTCGCCGAGGCCTCCACCATCGGGCGGCTGCGGGCCGCCGACGGGGCACGCCTCGTGCTCGACGGCGTCAACCGGGTCGCGGGCCGCATCCTGGGCTGCGGCGGAGTGGGCGGCGACCGGATCGCCACCACCGGCGCCCTGCGGGGGACGCCGTACAACGGACTGTGCGTCGACCCCGACGAGGTCATCTCCTACACCAAGGAGTGGGGCACGGACACCCCACCGGGACCGCCGGGCAGCACGGAGGCCCTGCTCGCCGCGGACGGGACGGTCCGCGGGACGCGCTCCCCGGCGGGCGGCCCACTGCCCAGGGGCGGCAGCTCGCTGTACGGCATCGGCACCGGCGCGACCTGGCTGCACGCCCACGCCGTGCCGGGCACGCGCATGGCCGTGTCCGTGCGGATGACCGACCCGAAGGGGCGGGATCTGAGCAGTCCGCTGGAGACGGCCCTCGGCGGCAGCGCGCGGCTGCTGCGCAACGGCGCCGTCGACCCGGACGTGAAACAGATCGGCAGTGACCGCGAGCCCAGGACCGTCGCCGGGATCACGACGGACGGCACGCTGCTCCTCGTCACCGTCGACGGCCGTGACAAGGGCGTGAGCGTCGGCGCGACCCCCACCGAGGCGGCCCGGCTCGTGAGGGCCCTCGGCGCGGTCGACGCGGTCAACCTCGACGGCGGCGGCTCCACCACGTTCGTGCTGGACGGGCAACTCCGCAACAGTCCGCGCGCCACCGACGAGGAGCCCGTGATCGAACGACCGGTGGCGGACGCGATAGCGGTTCTTCCGGGACTCAGGAAAGAGTGATGCCCCCGGCCGACGCCGAGAACAGCGATCCTCCCGTGCTCATCGAGATGAACACCTCGTAATCCCCCGGAGCCGCATTCGGGAGGGCCACCCCCTTGTATCCGGACGTGGCGAAGTAAGCGAAGTCGTACGTTCCGAAGTCACCGCGCCGGACATGCGGACGCACCGCCGCCGGCTTGCGCGACATGCCGAGCCGGAAGGAATACGTGGACTGGCCCCGCAGCACCAGGTAGTAACTCGCGTGACCGTGCGCGGCCGCCTCGATCCCGTGGACGAAGAACACGCCCTCGACGTGCAGCGTCCGGTCCTTCAGCCAGTTCTTCTCCAGCGAGAAGGCCGTCTCCTGGGAGAAGTGTCCGATGACGGGACGCCGGATCAGCCGTACCCGCTTCTCGTCCCCGATGAGTGAGATCTCGAGACCGCCGAACGGCCGCCGCAGATCGAAGGGCCGGCGCGCCACGAGTTTGGTGCGCCGGTCTATTCCCTCGGCGGGGCTGCTCACCCGCACGGAAAGCTCGTAGACACCCCCGGACATCCCCGCCATCGATATCCCGGTCTTCTCCTGCGGTTCGAATCCGCCGTCCGCGTAGTCGCGGGCGAACCGGTCGAAGTACAGGCTGTAGGTGTGCTTCGCCTCGGCCGTGGCGAGCGGGAACTCCCAGTGGCGTCCGCCGCCTTCGGCGATCAGCGTCTTGATCGACGGGAATTCCCCGTGCGGCGACTCGCCCGGGATGAAGGCGTGGCCGCTGAGAATCAGGTTGTTGCCGCGGATGTCCTGCTTGTTGAGTACGGCCGTCAGCGCCTCGGTGCCGCGCAGCTCCGCCAGATAGTGCTGCCGCTCCACCGGGTTGACCTGACCGTCCCCGTTCTCCACGAAGCCGAGCCGGGGCTGCGCGCCGTCCGACAGCGCGGCCAGGAGGCCCAGGACGAGGGGGAGATTGTAGCCCGAGACCTCGCCGTGCTGGCGCACCAGTTCCGAACGGGTCCGGATCAGGTTGAAGTTCTCGCACGCCCAGAACAACTGGAGATGCGGATTGATCTCGGTCAGGTACTGCTCGTCGGCCTCCGACGTGAACAGGTAGATGTTGTGGCCCTGTCCGCCGTACTGCTTCAGCAGTTCCGGAATGGCGCCGTCGAGCAGGTCGACGTGGTACTGCGGCATGTCCGCGCCCAGCATGTAACGGCCGGTCTCCGCGCGGTCGCGCACATAACTTCCGACGAGGAACTGCGGGACCACGGTGACGATGTTCCGGAATCCGTACTTCAGTCCGAAGTACAGGGCCGCGCTGCCGCCCTTGGACACCCCGAGCAGACTGACCTGCTCGCGCGTGAGCCCGAGCTGGCCCATGGTGTTCTCGATGAGCGCGTGCACGGAGGCCTCGATGTCGAAGTTCATCGAGCGGCACATGTAGTAGCTGTAATGCCCGTCGAAATCGTCGCGGATCCACAGCACATTGGCGCGAAGATCGTTCAGCGACTTTCCGGCGAAGTGATATCCGTTCGGGGCGGCGAACCCCGAGAAGACCACGATCAGATGACGTACATCACCTTCGGCGGCCCGGAACCGGTACTCCACCGGAACGGCCCCCCTGGTGTCCGTTCCGGTCGCCACGCTCCGCCGGTCGACGGCCGCGAGGTTCGGCGCGAGTGCAGGGAGTTCCGTATTCATGAATCGTCGAGCCCGCTTCTGTGTGATGTCCGCCCCCGGCTTCCCCAAGGTTCAAGGAAGCTTCGAAAGTGTATCCGGCAGTTGTTCGAGAGGCGACAGTGAGAAAAGCCATGCGGTGCACGACGACAGAGGGCCTCCGCCGGTCGGCGGAGGCCCTCTGGGACGTGTTGCGCCCTAGGCGCGTACGACGGTTACGCGGGCACCGACGCCACACCCGGCGCCAGGAACTTCTTGCCGTTCACGCGCTCCGAGACGCCCTCGCGGTCCAGGTACGGCGTGATGCCGCCCAGGTGGAAGGGCCAGCCGGCACCGGTGATCAGGCAGAGGTCGATGTCCTGGGCCTCGGCGACGACGCCCTCGTCGAGCATGAGCCCGATCTCCTGGGCGACGGCGTCCAGGACGCGGTCACGGACCTGCTCCTCGGTCAGGACGGTGTCGCCCTGCTTCAGCAGCGCGGCGACCTCGGGGTCCAGCTCCGGCTTCCCGCTGTCGTAGACGTAGAAGCCGCGCTTGCCCGCCTTGACGACGGCCGCGAGGTTCGGGGAGACCTTGAAGCGGTCCGGGAAGGCGCCGTTGAGGGTCTCGGAGACGTGCAGACCGATCGCGGGACCGACCAGCTCCAGCAGGACCAGCGGCGACATCGGCAGGCCGAGTGGCTCGACCGCCTTCTCGGCGACCTCGACCGGGGTGCCCTCGTCGATGACGTTCTGGATCTCGCCCATGAAGCGGGTGAGGATGCGGTTGACGACGAACGCCGGGGCGTCCTTCACCAGAACCGCCGTCTTCTTCAGCTTCTTGGCGACCGCGAACGCCGTGGCCAGCGAGGCGTCGTCGGTCTTCTCGCCGCGGACGATCTCCAGGAGCGGCAGGATCGCGACCGGGTTGAAGAAGTGGAAGCCCACGACCCGCTCGGGGTTCTTCAGCTTCGACGCCATCTCGGAGACGGACAGCGAGGAGGTGTTGGTGGCGAGGATCGCGTGCGCCGGGGCGACCGCCTCGACCTCCGCGAACACCTGCTGCTTGACGCCGATCTCCTCGAACACGGCCTCGATGATGAAGTCCGCGTCCGCGAAGCCCTCGGCCTTGTCCAGCACACCGGTGACCAGGGCCTTCAGGCGGTTGGCCTTGTCCTGGTTGATACGGCCCTTGCCGAGCAGCTTCTCGATCTCGGCGTGGACGTAGCCCACACCCTTGTCGACGCGCTCCTGGTCGATGTCGGTCAGCACGACCGGCACCTCCAGGCGACGCAGGAACAGCAGCGCGAGCTGCGAGGCCATGAGGCCCGCGCCCACGACGCCCACCTTGGTGACCGGGCGGGCCAGGTTCTTGTCCGGGGCGCCCGCGGGACGCTTGCCGCGCTTCTGCACCAGGTTGAACGCGTAGATGCCGGAACGCAGTTCGCCACCCATGATCAGGTCGGCGAGGGCCTTGTCCTCGGCGTCGTAGCCCTGCTGGAGGTCGCCGTTCTTGGCGGCGGCGATGATGTCGAGGGCGCGGTAGGCGGCCGGGGCCGCGCCGTGCACCTTGCTGTCCGCGACGAAGCGGCCCTTGGCGACGGCCTGGTCCCAGGCCTCACCGCGGTCGATCACCGGGCGGTCGATGACGATCTCGCCCTTGAGGACGGACGCCGTCCACAGCAGGGACTGCTCCAGGAAGTCCGCGCCCTCGAACAGCGCGTCGGCGATGCCCAGCTCGTAGACTTGCGCGCCCTTGAGCTGCTTGTTCTGGTTGAGCGAGTTCTCGATGATCACCGAGACGGCCTTCTCGGCGCCGATCAGGTTCGGCAGCAGGGTGCAGCCGCCCCAGCCGGGGACCAGACCGAGGAAGACCTCGGGGAGCGAGAAGGCGGGGAGGGCCGCGGACACCGTGCGGTAGGTGCAGTGCAGACCGACCTCGACGCCGCCGCCCATCGCGGCACCGTTGTAGTACGCGAAGGTCGGGACCGCGATGCCGGCGAGGCGCTTGAAGACCTCGTGGCCGCCCTTGCCGATGGCGAGCGCGTCCTTGTGCTCCTTGAGGAGCTCGACACCCTTCAGGTCCGCGCCGACGGCGAAGATGAACGGCTTGCCGGTGATGCCGACACCGACGATCTCGCCGGCCGCGGCCTCCTTCTCGACCTGGTCGATGGCGGTGTTGAGGTTCGCCAGCGACGCCGGGCCGAAGGTGGTCGGCTTGGTGTGGTCGAAGCCGTTGTCAAGGGTGATGAGCGCGAAACGCCCAGCGCCGAACGGCAGGTCGAGGTGGCGTACGTGCGCGGACGTCACGACCTCGTCGGGGAACAGCTCGGCTGCGCCCTTCAGGAGTTCGGTGGTGCTCACTTGTTGCCTCCGTCGAAGTGCGGGTTCTCCCAGATGACCGTCGCGCCCATGCCGAAGCCGACGCACATCGTCGTCAGGCCGTAGCGGACGTTCGGCTGCTCCTCGAACTGGCGGGCCAGCTGCGTCATCAGCCGGACGCCGGAGGAGGCCAGCGGGTGGCCGAAGGCGATGGCGCCGCCGTACTGGTTGACGCGCTCGTCGTCGTCGGCGATGCCGTAGTGGTCGAGGAAGGCCAGGACCTGGACGGCGAAGGCCTCGTTGATCTCGAACAGGCCGATGTCGGAGATGGACAGACCCGCCTGCGCGAGGGCCTTCTCCGTGGCCGGGATCGGGCCGTAGCCCATGACCTCCGGCTCCACGCCCGCGAAGGAGTAGGAGACCAGGCGCATCTTGACGGGGAGGTTGTTCTCCCGCGCGAAGTCCTCGGAGGCGATGAGCGAGGCGGTGGCGCCGTCGTTCAGACCGGCCGCGTTACCGGCGGTGACCCGGCCGTGGACGCGGAAGGGGGTCTTCAGGCCGGAGAGGTTCTCCAGCGTGGTGCCCGGGCGCATCGGCTCGTCGGCGGTGACCAGGCCCCAGCCCGTCTCACCGGCCTCCGGGTTCGTGCGGCGTACCGAGATCGGGACCAGGTCGGCCTGGATCTTGCCGTTGGCGTACGCCTTGGCGGCCTTCTCCTGCGAGCGCACCGCGTACTCGTCGGCGCGCTGCTTGGTGATCTGCGGGTAGCGGTCGTGCAGGTTCTCCGCGGTCATGCCCATGAACAGGGCCGACTCGTCGACCAGCTTCTCGCTGACGAACCGCGGGTTCGGGTCGACGCCCTCGCCCATCGGGTGGCGGCCCATGTGCTCGACACCGCCGGCGACGGCGATGTCGTAGGCGCCGAAGGCGACGGAGCCGGCGACCGTGGTGACGGCGGTCAGGGCGCCGGCGCACATGCGGTCGATGGAGTAGCCCGGAACGGACTGCGGGAGACCGGCGAGGATCCCGGCGGTGCGGCCGATGGTCAGGCCCTGGTCACCGATCTGGGTGGTCGCGGCGATGGCGACCTCGTCGATCTTCGCCGGGTCGAGACCGGGGTTGCGGCGCAGCAGCTCCCGGATCGCCTTCACGACGAGGTCGTCGGCACGGGTCTCGTGGTAGATGCCCTTCGGGCCCGCCTTGCCGAACGGGGTGCGGACGCCGTCGACGAAGACGACGTCCCTGACGGTACGAGGCACGATGGCTCTCCTCCAGGGTGCGGGATCTGCACTGCTGCGATGCGCTGAGCGCGCGCTCAGGACCCATGCTACTTATGGGTAACGTAGCTGCACAGTCCTGCCCCGTACAGCGGCGAAGGTCACACCGATGGAGGAGCCGTCGAGCCCCTCGGGGTGAGCACCGGAGTCGGCACCGGATGCGACCCCGGCCCCTTGCCGGTGATCACCCCGAACAGCGTCCGCGCCGCCTCCGCCCCGAATCCGTGCACGTCATGGCTCATGGCGGACAGGGGCGGATGGGTGAGCCGGCACAGCTGGGAGTCGTCCCAGGCGAGCAGTGAGACGTCGTCCGGAACCCGTAGGCCCATCTCGGCGGCCACCGACAGCCCGGCCACCGCCATGATGTCGTTGTCGTAGACGATCGCCGTGGGCCGGTCCGGTGGCGCGGTGGTGAGGAGCGACCTTGTCGCCCGGGCCCCCGCCTCCCCGGAGTAGTCCGTGGCGACCTGCAAGGCCCCGGCCAGCCCCACCGCCCGCGCCGCCTCGTCGAACGCGGCCGTACGCATGACCGTGTGCCCGAGCCCCGGCGCGCCGCCGACCCGGGCGATCCGCCGGTGCCCGAGCGCCGCGAGGTAGCGCACGGCCTCCGTCACGGCCGTGGCGTCGTTCGTCCACACCGAGGTCAGGCCACCGGTCAGCGACGGATGCCCGACGGCGACCACCGGCATGCCGAGCCGCTCGGCCGCCGCCACCCGTGGGTCGTCCGTGCGGAAGTCGACGAGGATCGAACCACCGACCTGCCGCCCCCGCCACCACGACTCCTGGACCCCGACCTCCTCCTCCATGCTCCGCACCAGCCGCAGCAGCAGGGAGCAGGAGTGCTCGGTCAGCACGCTCTCCACGCCCGAGACGAACTCCATGTAGAACGGCTCCAGGCCCAGCATCCGGGCCGGCCGGCAGATCGCGAGCCCCACCACGTCCACCCGCGAGCTCGACAGCGACCGGGCCGTGAGGTTCGGCGACCAGCCCAGCTCCCGCGCCGCCGCGAAGATCCGCTCCCGGGTCGCCTGCGACAGCCCCGGTTTGTGGTTGAAGGCGAGCGAGACGGCACCCTTGGACACACCGGCGCGCGCGGCGACGTCCTTGATGGTGACGCGGGGTGCGGTCATTCGGTGGGCTCCACGCAGTACAGGGCGGCACGGGCGGCGGCCGCGTCCGGAGTCTTCCAGCCACTGACCCCGATGGTCACCCGCTCTCCGGGCAGCAGCGTGACCAGCCCCCGGTCGGCCCGTGCGTCCGGGCCCAGCCGGTCCGCCTGGAGCAGCAGGTCCCGTACGAGGGTCCGCGCCGTCACCGTGACCGTGCCCGGAGCCACCGCCACCTCGAACTCCGGCCGGGGGTAGGGGATCTCGCGGTCCGGCGCGGGGAAGTGCAGGGCCCGCAGCCCGTCCACGTCGGCGACGAGGAACTCCTTCGGGCCGGCCGGCACCAGCTCCCGTGGCACCCGCACCTCGGCCACGGCCCGCGCCCCCGCCGCGAAACCGGTGCTCACCCTGCCGATCACGCCACCGTCGACGGACATCCGACGCAGGACCAGCGGACCGGCCCACTCCGCACCCGCCTGGTTCACGGCCGCCACCACCAGCTCCTCGCCCCGCGACTGGAGGGTGAGCAGGCGGTCCGCGTACAGCCGCCGCAGCTCGTGGTACAGCGGCTTCTCCCGTCCGTCCCCGTCGATCGCGGCCCACGACGTCACCGGCCAGCAGTCGTTCAGCTGCCAGACGATCGTGCCCGCGCACACCGGCCAGTGCGACCGCCAGTGCTCGATCCCGGTGGCGACCGCCCGGGCCTGGTTGACCTGCATCAGGTAGTGCCAGCGGTCGAAGTCACCCTCGGGGAAGGCGAAATGCCGCTCCAGGCCCCGTCGAAGCTTTCCGTTGCCGTCCTCGGCCTTCTGGTGGTGCAGCACGCCGGGGGAGTCCGCCGCGAGCGCCTCACCCGGCAGGGCGCGCCGCAGGGTGGCGTACGCGGGCGGTGCCTGCCAGCCGAACTCGGCCATGAACCGCGGGACGCTCAGCCGGTAGTCGGTGTAGTCCTCCCGGTTCCACACCTCCCAGGAGTGGTGCGTGCCGTGCGCGGGATCGTTCGGGTGGTGGTCCCACGACCCCGACCAGGGACTGCCCGCCGTGTACGGCCGCGTCGGGTCCAACTCGGCGACCACCCGCGGCAGTACGCCCAGGTAGTACCCCTCGCCCCAGGAGTTCCCGCCGAGCTGCTCCTCCCAGCCCCAGTCGCGAAAGCCCCACAGGTTCTCGTTGTTGCCGTTCCACAGCACCAGCGAGGGATGCGGCATCAGCCGTACGACGTTCTCCCGGGCCTCCGCCTCCACCTCGCCCCGCAGCGGCTGCTCCTCCGGGTAGGCCGCGCACGCGAACGGGAAGTCCTGCCAGACCAGCAGGCCCAGTTCGTCGCAGGCGTCGTAGAAGTCCTCGCTCTCGTAGATTCCGCCGCCCCAGATCCGTACGAGGTCCACCCCCGCCTCGGCCGCCTGCCGCAGCCGCTCCCGGTAGCGCTCGCGGGTGATCCGGGACGGGAAGACGTCGTCCGGGATCCAGTTGACGCCCCGCGTGAAGAGCCGCTCCCCGTTGACGACGAGAGTGAAGCCGGTGCCGTGCGCGTCGGCTGAGGTGTCCAGTCCGACGGTCCGGAAGCCGACGCGACGCCGCCAGGTGTCGAGCGGTCCGTCACCGTTGACCAGGGTCAACTCGACGTCGTACAGAGGCTGTTCGCCGTATCCGCGCGGCCACCAGACCGCCGCCTCCGGCACTTCGAGGCGTACGACCCCGTGCGTGCGGTCGATCTCCGCCCGCGCCCGCACCCCGGCGACCCGGGCTTCCACGGCGAGTTCGGCCTCGACGCGGCTGCGCTCGACGTCGACGTGCACCTCGACGACCCCGGTGCCCTGTTCGAGGGTGACGAGGGGGCGCACCCGGGCGATCCGGGCCGTCGACCAGTGCTCCAGACGGACCGGCCGCCAGATCCCCGCCGTCACCAGTGTCGGTCCCCAGTCCCAGCCGAACGAGCAGGCCATCTTGCGGATGTACTGGAACGGCTCGGCGTAGGCGGCGGGTCGCTCGCCCAGTCGCTCGCGCACCGCGTCGGCCTCGGCGTAGGCGGAGGCGAACCGCACCGAGAGCCGCCCGGTGAGGCCTGTCACGTCGAAGCGGTAGGAGCGGTGCATGTTGCGCACCCGCCCCAGGAGCCGGCCGTCCAGCAGGATCTCGGCGGCCGTGTCGAGGCCGTCGAAGACCAGATCGGTCTGCTCGTGGCCGGACGGCGCGGCCCGCAGCTGCGTCTCGTACGTCCACTCCCGCCGACCCACCCAGGCGACATCGGCCTCGTTACGGCCGAGGAAGGGGTCCGGGATCACCCCTGCCGCCAGCAGATCGGTGTGCACGCAGCCCGGCACCACGGCCGGGAGCGCGTCCCGCCCGTGCCGCAGGACCCATCCCTCGGTGAGCGGTGTGGCCTCCAGCATGCGCACTCCCTAAACCGGTCAACGGCAGTATTGAGCGCCATCGCTTCATCGTTGGCGGGAATGGGACTTTACCGGTTGAGGAAAGCGCTGTCAGAGTGCCGAATCAGCCAACCCGCAAGTGCTCTTCCGTCCCTCCTGTGAACGGAGCTGATGCACATGAACCGCCGTACAGTCCTCGCCATGGTCGTGGGAGCCGCACTGTTGCTCCCGGGCTGCACCGGTACCGGAGGCACCTCGAAGGGGGCGGACGCCAAGGCGCCCGACGACCCGTCGAAGGTGAGCGGCACCATCACCGTCCTCACCGTGCGCACCGACCTCGTGCAGGACGGCACGATGAAGAAGTACGCCGCAGAGTTCAACAAGATCTACCCCAAGGTGGAGGTCGAGTTCCAGGCCCTCACCAACTACGAGGCCGAGATCAAGATCCGGATGAACACGGAGGACTACGGCGACGTCCTCCTGATCCCGGGCGTCATCAAGAAGAGCGACTACCCGAAGTTCTTCGCCTCCCTCGGCACCGAGGCCGAGCGCAGCAAGAAGTACCGCTTCACCGACTTCACCACCGTGGACGGCAAGGTCTACGGCCAGAGCCCGGTCGGCGTGATGCCCGGCTTCATCTACAACAAGAAGGTCTGGAAGGAAGCCGGGGTCACCGAATGGCCCACCACCCCGGCCGATTTCCTCGCCGGCCTGAAGGCGATCAAGGCGAAGACCGACGCGATCCCCTACTACACCAACTTCGCCGCCCAGTGGCCGCTGACCTCATGGACGTTCGTCAACGGCTCGGTCCACTGCGACCCGCAGGCCACCACGAAGATCGCCGAGGGTGACCCGTGGGCGAAGGGCTCCGACCTGCGCGTCGGCGACACCCTGCTCTACGACATCGTGAAGCAGGGCCTCGCCGAGAAGGACCCGACGACCAGCAACTGGGAGGAGTCCAAGCCCCGGACGGCCAAGGGTGAGATCGCCACCCAGTGGCTCGGCACCTGGGCGATCGTCCAGTTCCAGGACGCCGCAAAGAAGGCCGGCGTGAACCCGGACGACATCGGTTTCATGCCCTTCCCGGCCCAGACGGACGGAAAGTACTGCTCGACCATCGGGCCCGACTACAACCAGGCCGTCAACGTCCACTCCAAGCACAAGGAGGCGGCCCGCGCCTGGATCGACTGGTTCACCGACAAGTCCGGCTACGACAAGGACAACCTGGCCATCTCGCCGCTCAAGGACGCACCGATGCCCGAGGTGCTGAAGCCGTACGACGAGGCCGGCGTGAAGCTCATCGAGCTGGACGACTCCGCGGGCGCCAAGGTCAAGCTGATCGACGACCAGTCCGAGGTCGGCATCAACAAGCCCGAGTACCGCCAAGACCTCGTCGACCTCGCGCGCGGCGCCAAGAAGGGCAGCCTGGACGACTTCCTCGCCGGCCTCGGCAAGAAGTGGACCGAGACGCAGAAGACCGTGGGCGACTGATGACGGACACCACCGAGAAGGCGGCCTTCGAGGCCGGGGCCCCGGCCCTGAAGGCCGCCACCCCCGCACCGGCCCCGCGCCGAGCGCGTGTGTGGCGCCTCGTCACTCCCTGGCTGTTCCTGCTCGCCCCGCTCGCCCTGCTGATCACCTTCACCTACGCGCCGATCGCCAACATGGTCGCGTACAGCTTCACCGACTGGGACGGCGTCAGTCCGGAACTGCACTACACGGGCGGCGAGAACTACTCGGAGATCTTCACCCGGGAGGACCTCTTCCAGGTGTTCTTCGTCAGCGGCTACTACCTGGCCGCCTCCGCCGTCCAGATCGCCGCCGCGCTCTACTTCGCGACGATCCTGAGCTTCAACGTCCGCTTCCGGAACTTCTTCAAGGGCGTGCTCTTCTTCCCGTCCCTGATCAACAGCGTCGCGATCGCCTTCGTCTTCCTCTACTTCTTCCAGGACGGCGGCACCTTCGACACGGTGCTGGGCCTGTTCGGCTACCACACCGACCACGCGTGGCTCGGCACCCCGGTCTCCGCGAACGTCTCCCTCGCGAGCGTCTCTGTCTGGCGCTACATGGGCATGAACTTCGTCCTGTTCCTCGGCGCCATCCAGTCCATCCCGGGGGAGGTCTACGAGGCGGCCGAACTGGACGGTGCGAACCGCTGGCACCAGTTCCGCCACATCATCGCGCCCGGCATCAAACCGGTGCTGACGCTGACGGTGATCCTCTCCGTCTCCGGCTCGCTGTCGGCCTTCGAGATCCCGTACATCATGACCGGCGGGGCGACCGGCACCGAGACCTTCGTGATCCAGACCGTGAAGCTGGCCTTCCAGTTCAACAAGACGGGCCTCGCGTCGGCGGCAGCCGTGGTCCTGCTGCTGATCATCCTGGTGGTGACCTGGGTGCAGCGACGTCTCGTCCCCGACGACAGGGTGGACCTCGTATGACACGCCGAGCCGTTGCCCGCGCCCTCGTGTACCTGTCGCTGGTTCTCGCCGCGCTGGTCGTCCTGCTGCCGCTCGCTGTCGTCTTCCTGACCTCGCTCAAGACACCGGAGGAGACGGCGCGGGGCGGCGGCGCGCTCACGTTCCCGCACGACCCGTTCAACCTCCACAACTACGTGACGGCGTTCCAGGACGGCCAGATGCTCGCGGCGTTCGGCAACACCGCCTTCATCCTGCTGGTCTCCGTCGGCGGCACGGTCCTCATCGGCTCGATGACGGCGTACGCCATCGACCGCTTCACCTTCCGCTTGCGGAAACTGGTGCTCGCCCTCTTCCTGGTCGCCGCGCTCGTCCCCAGCGTGACCACCCAGGTGGCCACCTTCCAGATCGTCCACAGTTTCGGCATGTTCGACACCCGCTGGGCTCCGATCGCCCTCTACATGGGCACGGACATCGTCTCGATCTACATCTTCCTGCAGTTCGTCCGCTCGATCCCGACCTCGTTGGACGAGGCCGCCCGCCTCGACGGCGCCAACGCCTTCACCATCTACCGGAAGATCATCTTCCCGCTCCTGAAACCGGCGATCGCGACGGTCGTGATCGTGAAGGGGATCGCCGTCTACAACGACTTCTACATCCCCTTCCTCTACATGCCCTCCCAAGATCTTGGCGTGATCTCGACGTCCCTCTTCCGCTTCAAGGGCCCCTACGCCGCTCACTGGGAGACGATCTCAGCGGGAGCGGTCCTGGTGATCCTCCCCACCTTGATCGTCTTCCTGTGCCTCCAGAGGTACGTCTACAACGGCTTCACACAAGGAGCGACCAGGTGATGTGCCTTTAAGGGGCGCGGGGAACTGCGCGATCAACCACGACGAACCCGCAGCCGCCGCACGACACGAAGCTCCACGGCGGCTGGGCGTGTTGCGAAAGTCCCTCGTCCGCCCGCAGGGCAGGCGGGACTCTCGCAACACGCCTCAGACCACCTTCGCCGACAGCGCCTCCACCAGCACAGGCGTCACCAACTCCACCTGCCAGCCCCGAGCCCCGTGCCCGGCCAACGCAGCCCCCACGGACTCCGCGTCAACCAGCTTCGGCGGCTCCCAGCACACACGGCGAACCGTGTCCGGCGTGATCAAGTTCTCCTGCGGCATGTTGAACCGCTCGGCCAGCGCAGACACCGCCGCCCGTGCCGCCGAGAGGCGAGCCGCAGCCTCAGGATCCTTGTCGGCCCAGGCCCGCGGCGGTGGCGGCCCAGCCACGGGCTGCCCCGGCTGCGGCAACTGCCCGTCGGACAGCTCCTTCGCCCGGTCGACGGCCGCCTGCCACTGCTCCAGCTGCCGACGCCCCATCCGATGCCCGAACCCGTTCAACGCGGCCAGCGCGTGCACGTTGCCCGGAACGGCGAGCGCGGCCTCCACGATGGCCGCGTCCGACAGCACCTTGCCCGGCGACACGTCCCGCCGCTGCGCGATGCGGTCCCGCGTCTCCCACATCTCACGCACCACGGCGAGCTGCCGGCGCCGGCGCACCTTGTGCATCCCGGAGGTCCGACGCCAGGGGTCCTTGCGCGGCTCGGCGGGCGGCGCCGCAGCGATCGCGTCGAACTCCTGACGGGCCCACTCCAGCTTGCCCTGCCGGTCCAGCTCCTTCTCCAGCGCGTCCCGCAGGTCGACGAGGAGCTCGACGTCGAGTGCGGCGTAGCGCAGCCAGGGCTCGGGCAGCGGGCGGGTCGACCAGTCGACGGCGGAGTGCCCCTTCTCCAGGACGAAGCCGAGGACGCCCTCGACCATCGCGCCGAGGCCGACCCGGGGGAACCCGGCTAGGCGGCCCGCCAGCTCGGTGTCGAACAGCCGGGTCGGCACCATGCCTATTTCGCGGAGACAGGGCAGGTCCTGGGTGGCGGCGTGCAGGACCCACTCGGCGTCGGCGAGCGCCTCGCCGAGGCCTGACAGGTCGGAGCAGGCGACGGGGTCGATCAGTGCGCTGCCCGCGCCCTCGCGGCGCAGCTGGACGAGGTAGGCGCGCTGGCCGTAGCGGTAGCCGGAGGCGCGCTCGGCGTCGACGGCGACGGGGCCGGAGCCGGCGGCGAAGGCGGCGATCACCTCGGCGAGGGAGGCCTCGTCGGCGACCACGGGCGGAATGCCCTCGCGGGGCTCCAGCAAGGGGATCGGATCAGGATTCGGCGCCCCCGTAGCAGTAGATCCGCCGTCGTCCGGAGGGGCGCCTCCGGTGGTTCGCAGTGAACTGTCTGCTGCGGTGTCTTGGGCGTCGGTCACCTGTCAAGGGTATCCGTCCGGGACGCCCTCTTGACCTGCGCTTTCAGCCGAGCTGTGAGTGACCTGCGCAAACAGGTGGATGCCGGTGCCCGTGGTGCCACCGATCGGCGTCGTCACTCCGCCTGGGGGTGAGCGCCGGGTGCCCCAGGCGCTGCTGCCGCGCCGGGGGCACGGAGCGGGCGTGGCTGAGACCCGTTGCCCGCGGTTCGCCGAGGCGGTGCAGTTCGGCGGCACCGTGACGCGTCACGGTGCCCGCGCCACCGCCGAGTCATGGCATTCCCGCGCCCGTCGACGGAACGTTCCGTCGACGGGCGCGCGGGGAGCTGGAACTGGTCGGAACCGGGCTGGCGGAATCAGCGGGAACGGGGGAGTGGACGCGGAGGCGGACGGCGGAACGGGCGGGGTGGAACGGACGTAGGAGTGGTGGAAGGAAGGGGAAGCAGGGGGAGCAGGGGAAGGTGGGTCGGCAGGAGTCGTCGTAGTTCGGGTGTGCGCAGGTCACTGCCCGCCGATTCAGTGGATGATGCCGGTCCGCAGCGCGACCGCGACCATCCCGGCCCGGTCGCCCGTGCCGAGCTTGCGGGCGATGCGGGCGAGGTGGCTCTTGACGGTCAGGGCGGACAGGCCCATCGAGACGCCGATCGCCTTGTTGGACTGGCCCTCCGCGACGAGCCGCAGGACCTCCACCTCGCGGCCGGAGAGCTCGCGGTAGCCGCCCGGGTGGCTCGGGGCACCCGGGGGGCGGCGGTGGAGGCGGGCGGCGGCCGCGCCGATGGGGGCGGCACCGGGTCGGGTGGGGAGCCCGAGGTTGGTGCGGGTGCCGGTGACGACGTAGCCCTTGACGCCGCCCGCGAGGGCGTTGCGCACGGCTCCGATGTCGTCGGCGGCGGAGAGGGCAAGCCCGTTGGGCCAGCCCGCGGCGCGGGTCTCCGACAGCAGGGTGAGGCCGGAGCCGTCGGGCAGGTGGACGTCGGCGACGCAGATGTCGCGGGGGTTGCCGATGCGGGGACGAGCCTCCGCGACGGACGAGGCCTCGATGACATCGCGCACACCGAGCGCCCACAGATGGCGGGTGACGGTGGAACGGACGCGCGGGTCGGCCACGACCACCATGGCGGTCGGCTTGTTCGGGCGGTAGGCGACCAGGCTTGCAGGCTGCTCGAGGAGAACGGACACCAGGCCTCCTGGGGGTGCGGGACGGGGCCGGCTCATGAGGTTTGAAGCCGGGACGAACCGTGCTTTCAAGGTCACAGTCGTCTTCGGCAGCAACCCCGTCCGCCTTTAGAGAATGATCACGATCTGGTGAGTAACAATCCGTGCAATTCGGACACGCGATCGATCATCCGAAGATCGAGTCGGTTCGGTCGAGTCCTGTTGGGGTTCAGAAAGTGGCCGTATCGACAAAGAGATGGTCAACCGGGCACCCGGAAGGCCCTCAATGGGGTGATGGTCGGATGGTCCGTCAGGAGATCGACGCACAAAGAAGCGCCCAGTGCGCGGAGGCGCTGGGCGCTACGGGGTGGTTCGGGCGGTCAGAGCGACTGCGGTCAGGGCGACTGCGGTCCCCGCCGCTGCGGCAGGGTCACCACCGAGGCGTCGCCGGGGCCGGCAGGCGGCAGACCCGCGATCTGGGCCAGCAGATCGCACCACGCGGTGAGATGGGCGGCCGTGTCCGGGACCCCGCCCGGCCCCTCCCGGGGCGTCCAGGACGCACGGATCTCGATCTGGGAGTTGGCCGGACGCTCGGACAGCCCGCCGAAGTAGTGGGAGCTCGCGCGCGTGACAGTGCCGCTGGGCTCGCCGTAGGCCAGGCCCCGTGCCTGGAGCGCGCCGGTCAGCCAGGACCAGCACACGTCGGGCAGCAGCGGGTCGGCGGCCATCTCCGGCTCCAGCTCCGCGCGCACGAGGGTCACCAGACGGAACGTGCCCTGCCAGGCGTCGTGCCCGGCCGGGTCGTGCAGCAGTACCAGTCGGCCGTCGGCCAGGTCCTGGTCGTCGTCGACGACCGTGGCCTCCAGGGCGTGCGCGAACGGCGCGAGACGCTGCGGGGCCGGGGTCGACTCGACTTCGATGTGTGGCCGCAGCCGGGCCGCCCTCAGCGCCTCGACGGCGTCCCGGAACGGTGGCGGAGCGCCGTCGCCCGCATGCCGCTCCCCCTCCCCGGTCTCCTTCGCGTCGTCCATTCCGCCAGCGTTGTCCGACAGTCGTCCCTGAGCCGCAGCCATGCGGGGAAGAGTAAGGGGAACCGGGCTCGGGCGCAGGGAGGGACACCCCTTGCGGCCCCACCTGCCCGCAGCCGCGTAGGGTTTCCGGCCGTGCGAGACTTGCCGTCGTGAGCGTGAACGAGGGCCCGGCGGGCCGGCAGCCGACAGCGACGTACGACAGCCCCTTCCTGAAGGCGTGCAGGCGCGAGCCCGTGCCCCACACGCCCGTGTGGTTCATGCGGCAGGCCGGGCGCTCACTGCCGGAGTACCGCAAGGTGCGCGAGGGCGTCCCGATGCTCGAGTCCTGCATGCGTCCCGAGCTGGTCACCGAGATCACCCTCCAGCCGGTGCGCCGGCACAACGTGGATGCGGCGATCTACTTCAGCGACATCGTCGTCCCGCTCAAGGCCATCGGCGTCGACCTCGACATCAAGCCCGGCGTCGGCCCGGTCGTCGAGCGCCCGATCCGCACCCGCGCCGACCTCGCCCAGCTGCGTGACCTCACCCCCGAGGACGTCTCCTACGTCACCGAGGCCATCGGCCTGCTCACCCGTGAGCTCGGCGCCACCCCCCTCATCGGCTTCGCCGGGGCGCCCTTCACCCTCGCGAGCTACCTCGTCGAGGGCGGCCCGTCCCGCACGTACGAGAACGCCAAGGCGATGATGTACGGCGACCCCGAGCTGTGGGCCGACCTGCTCGACCGCCTCGCCGAGATCACGGCCGCGTTCCTGAAGGTGCAGATCGAGGCGGGCGCCTCCGCCGTCCAGCTCTTCGACTCCTGGGCCGGCGCGCTGGCCCCGGCGGACTACCGGCACTCCGTGCTGCCCGCCTCCGCGAAGGTCTTCCGGGCCGTGGAGTCCTACGGTGTCCCGCGCATCCACTTCGGCGTCGGCACCGGCGAGCTGCTGGGCCTCATGGGCGAGGCGGGCGCGGACGTCGTCGGCGTCGACTGGCGTGTCCCGCTCGACGAGGCCGCCCGCCGCGTCGGCCCCGGCAAGGCGCTCCAGGGCAACCTCGACCCGACCGTCCTGTTCGCCGGCACGGAGGCCGTCGAGACCAAGACCCGCGAGGTCCTCGACTCCGCCGCCGGCCTGGAGGGCCACGTCTTCAACCTCGGCCACGGCGTCATGCCGTCCACCGACCCGGACGCGCTGACCCGCCTCGTGGAGTACGTCCACACCCGCACGGCCTAGGAACGGCCCCCTCCCTGTGCCGTAGCCCCCTCCGGCGGGGCCCGCGTCGCCAACATCGCGTGAACGTGGGATGCCGTCGGGGGGCCCGCGACGCGAGGCTGGCTGCATCGGGCCGTTCAAGGGGAGGCTGGCTGATCATGACCACGGCTACGGGGAACGTCACGTACTTCACCACGGTGGACGGTGCGCCCGACGCGTCCTGGTTCATCGAATTCATGGATGTCGCCAACGCTCTGCCGGAGTACCGGCGCATCCGTCAGACCCTCGCCGACCAGCTCGGCGACCTCACCGGAGCGTCCGTCCTCGACGTCGGATGCGGCACCGGGGACGACGCCCGCGAACTGGCCGCGCTCGTCGGCGCCGACGGAAAGGTCGTCGGAACCGACCTCAGCGAGGCCATGATCCAGGAGGCGCGACGGCGCGGCGAGGGCTCGGCCCTGCCCGTCGAGTTCCGCACGAGCGACGCGGGAGGACTCGACTTCGCCGACGGGGCCTTCGACGCCGCCCGCGCCAAGCTGGTGCTGATGCACTGCGCGGACATCGGGACGGCGGCCGCCGAACTGCTCCGCGTGGTCCGTCCCGGCGGCCGGGTCGCCGTGTTCGACTACGACTTCGAGTCCACCATCGTCGACCACCCGGACGTGTCCGCCACCCGCGAGGTGGTCCGCTGCTGCGCCGACGGGCACCCCAACAAGTGGAGCGGCCGCCAGCTCGCCCGTCGGTTCCTGGACCTGGGCGCCCGCGAGGTGTCCGTGACACCGCACACCGTGGTCATGCCGCTCGCCTTCTTCCGACGGTCGGTCGGCGGCAGGCTCGCCGCCGCACAGGCGGACGGGAAGCTCGCGATGACGGCGGAGGAGCTCGACGCCTGGTGGCAGACGCTGGCCGAGGCCGACGCCAGGGGCCGGTTCTTCGCCTCCCTGACGGGATTCGCGCTCGGCGCGACCCGCTGAGCAGCCGGTGACGACGGTGGGCCCCCGCCGGGGCGGGGGCCCACCGTCGTCAGTCGGGATTCAGATCCGTTCGAGGAGCAGATCCGCGAGCCGGTCCGGCTGCGACAGGAACGGCGAGTGCCCGCTGCGCAGTTCGACGACCTCACAGCCCGCCATGGCGGCCATCCGGCGCTGCCCGTCCGGCGCGATGGCACGGTCCTCGGTGCACACGATGTACGTGGAGGGCAGCTGCCGCCACGCGGTCACCCGCACCTCCTGCTGGAAGGAGACCGCGGACTGCGGCGCGAGCTGGCTCTCGGCCTTGGCCGCGACGTCCGGCGGGCAGTCGCTGTAGAACAGCTTCTCGCCCCAGCCCGGGGCGACGGACATCAGCCCGTCGGCACGGTGGATCCACGGGGCGTTCCCACCCCCGGTGATCTTGACCATCGAATCGCCGGCGCCGGGCAGGAATGCGGAGAGGTAGATCAACCGCGTGACGTTGTCGAGTCCCTCGGCGCCCTCGGTGACCACCAGTCCGCCGTACGAGTGGCCCAGCAGCACCACGGGCCCGTCCACCGCCCGCACCGTACGGCGCAGCAGCTCCACATCGGAGCGCAGGTCGCCCACGACGGCTCCCCGCGCGCCGTGGCTGGTCAAATCGAGGGCGTGGACGGGTACGTGGCGTTCGCGCAGCTCGGCCTCGAACGCCGACCAGCACCACGCGCCGTGCCATGCTCCGTGGACGAGGACGACGGTGGGGGTGAGCGGATTGGGCACAGCGCCTCCTGTTGCTCGGTTGGGGGTGACCGGTAGGGGAGCGGAGCTCCCGCGACCGGTGGGAACGGGGCCGGGAGCCGGGATCAGCCGTAGAACCGCGCGACCGCGGCCTCGGCCCTGCGGACGTCCTCCGTGGTCAACCGGGGCGCGGGTGCGTCGGCCTCGGCCGGCCGGCTGATCTCGATGAAGAACCGCTCGTGGCCGCCGGGGGTGTAGACGCGGATCATGCGGGCGGTCTGGGTGCCCCGGTTCTTCCAGATGTGCGGCGTGCCGCGCGGCACGAACGCGTAGTCGCCCGGCCCCAGGACGAACGCCTTGCCGCCGGCACGCACCTCGAACTCCCCGTCGAGCACGTAGAAGGACTCGTCCGCGTCGTGGTGCATGTGCTCCGGCGGGCCGTTCCCCGGCGGCACGACGGTGTCGACGACGGCCAGCGCGCCGTCGGTGTTGTCCGCGGTCGCAAGAAACGTGTACGTGGACATCTCCGGGCCCTCCCCGTCGACCAGGTCGGCCGGCGGTTCCTCGGGCACCCACAGCGCGATTCCCTCCCCCTTCGGCACGTACAGCACCTCCGGTTCGGTCTTCGTCCGGGAGTCGTTTTCGGAATTCATCGTCACCACCTCTGAAAGCTGCCAGGAATGTGTCGGCCTGTCCGCAGCCCAAGCGTCGCGTGGCCTCGCACCGCGGGACATCCCCGGTTCACGCGATATTCGCGGCACACCCCGGCCGCCCGCACCCATCACGTGAAGACGTGATGTCCCTTGACGGCGGACGCCGACACCCTTGAACGATCGACGGACTGTGCGGTTGGACGGGGCTGCGATCGGCGCGTCCCGCGCGGACAGGGGGAGCTTGCGCGATGACACAAACCGAGTTCGACCGGGCGGGGACGGACCCCGCGGGGCACAGCAGGTGGGCGATCTTCTCGCTGCTCGTGGTGGCGCAGTTCATGGTCGTCCTCGACACCAGCGTGGTCTACGTGGCGCTGCCGTCGATCCAGAGCGACCTGGGTTTCTCGGCGGCGGGCCTGGCCTGGGTGATGGACGCCTACATGCTGGCCTTCGGAGGGCTCATGCTGCTGGGCGGACGGGCCGCCGACCTGCTGGGCCGGCGCCAGGTGCTGATCGCCGGACTGCTGCTGTTCGCGGCGGCCTCGCTCGCCTGCGGGCTGTCCCTCGACGCCTGGCAGCTCGTCGCGGCCCGCGCGGCCCAGGGACTCGGCGCCGCCGTGGTCTCCCCGGCGGCGATGGCCCTGGTCACCGACATTTTCGACGAGGGCCCCGACCGCTTCAAGGCCCTCGGCATCTTCGGCGGCATCGGCGGCCTGGCGGGGGCCACCGGCGTGATGCTCGGCGGACTGCTGACCGCGGTCGCCTGGCAGCTGGCGTTCCTGATCAACGTACCGATCGTCCTGGCCCTGCTGATCGTGGGCCGGCGCATGCTGCCCGCGGGATCTCCGACCGCCCAGGGCGGCGTCGACGTGGCGGGGGCGCTGGTGGGCACCGGCGGGCTGTGCGCCCTGGTCTACGCGGTCGTGCACGGCGGCAGCGTCGGCTGGACGTCGGGCGGCACCCTCACGGCGTTCGCCTGCTCGGCGGTGCTGCTCGCCGTGTTCGTGGTCCGGCAGCTCAAGGCCGCGGCGCCGCTCGTGCCCCGGCTGCTGTTCCGGGCCCGCAACGTGGTGCTGGGCAACGCCGCCAACGCCGCGACCGGCGCGCTGATGTTCGGCGTGTTCTTCCTGATCACGCTCTACCTCCAGCAGGTGCGCGACTACAGCCCCCTGCAGGCGGCGGTCCGCACGGTGCCGGTCAGCGTGGCGATCTTCGCCGGCTCGCAGATCACCTTCCGGCTCTTCGCCCGGATCAGCCCGGTCAGCGCCCTGGCCGGTGCCGCGGGCGTACAGGCCGCGGCGCTGGCCTGGTGGGCCGCGGCCCACGACGCCCACGCCGGGATCCTGGTCACGTTCGTGTTGCCCGGCACCCTGTGGGGGCTCGGCATGGGCGGCGCGATCGTGGCGGCGTACGTGGTGTGCACGAGCGGCCTGCACGGCGCCGTCCAGGGCGCGGCCTCGGGCCTGGTCAACACCACGCTGCAGATCGGCGGCGCGGTCGGAGTGGCGGTGCTGGGGACGGTCGCCGACAGCCGTACGGCCGCCGCCGTCGCGGAGCACGCCGGGGACCCGGCGGGGGCCATGGCGTCCGGGCAGGCGTACGCGCTGGCCGTCGCGGCGGCGCTGGCTCTCGTGACGGTGCCTCTGATGCTGTGGCTGCGTGCCTCGTGGCGGCCGGGCGCGGACCACTGAGCGAGGTCGCGCGATTCCCTTACCCATTCGAGTAGTCCCCCCGTGACGGTCACTCAACTACGTTTGGGTGCGAAGGCGGCAGCGGTGTTCGCGCACCTTCGGAGCATGCTGTTCAAACGGGGGGAACGACGATGTTCAGTAAAACCGAGCAGGAAATCTCAGGGCGATTCGATTCCCGTATTTCGCGGAGTGAACTCGCCTACTGGAAGGCGATTCCGGCGGGGCAACAGCCCGACTGGGGAGACGAATGGCTGATCGGCAATGTGCGTGCCGATCTGGCCGGACTGCCGCCGCTCGTGCGCTGGGACGAGGTCCAGGCACTGAGGATCGTCCTGGCCCGGGCGGCCGCGGGCGAACTGCACCTCGTCCAGGCGGGCGACTGCGCCGAGGACCCGGCCGAGTGCGCCCCGGACCCCCTGGACCGCAAGGTCGCCCAGCTCGCCGCGCTGGCCGACGTGATGCGCCTCGGCACGGGAACGCCGGTGGCCACGGTCGGCCGTATCGCCGGACAGTTCGCCAAACCGAGGTCACGGCCCACGGAACGCCACGGCGACACCGAACTCCCCGCGTTCCGCGGGCTGTTGGTGAACAGCCCGGAGCCCGACGCGGACAGCCGCCGTCCCGACCCGCTGCGGCTCCTGGCCTGCTACCGGGCCGCGGAGGCGGCGACGGCCCACCTGCGCTCCGTCGTACCGGCGGTACCGGACCGGTCGGCCGTGTGGACCAGCCACGAGGCACTGGTGCTCGACTACGAAGTGCCACTCCTGCGCCGCGACGGCGACGGGCGCCTGCTGCTCACCTCCACCCACTGGCCGTGGATCGGTGAGCGTACCCGCGACCCGCACCAGGCCCACGTGAGCCTGCTGGCCGCCGTGAGCAACCCGGTGGCCTGCAAGGTGGGGCCCTCGATCGGCGCGGACGAACTCGTGGCGCTGTGCGAGCGACTGGACCCCGAGCGGGAGCCCGGCCGGCTCACGCTCATCGCCCGCATCGGCGCGACCCTGACGGCCGAGCGGCTTCCCCGCCTGGTGGCCGCCGTCCGGTCCGCCGGACACCCCGTGCTGTGGATGTGCGACCCCATGCACGCCAACACCGAGACCACGGCGGACGGCCGCAAGACCCGGCTGCTGCGCACCATCCTGCGTGAGGTACGCGACTTCAGGGCGGCCGTGACGGCGGAGGGCGGCGTGGCCGCGGGGCTGCACCTGGAGACGACGCCCGACCCGGTCACCGAATGCGTGGCCGACGAGTCCGCGTACGCGCGGGTCGGCGAGAACGGCTACACCACGCTGTGCGACCCCAGGCTCAACCACGAGCAGGCGCTGGCCGTGGCGGCCGCGTGGGGACGGTGATGCGGTGTCGTGGCGCGGGCGGGCGTGCGGGGACGGTGGTTCCGTGTCGCGACGCGCCCGGAGTCGGCTCATCGGACCTGCCCCCGGGAGCGCCGACGGACGGTAGTCTCGGGGCCCGCCCCGGCTCCGCCTCGTCGGCACAGGGGGCGGACCGCGCGTACACGGGGGAGCTCAGGGGGTTGCCGTGCGGCTGACCGGCGCCGAGTTGGTGGGCAGGGAGAGCAACCTCGCCACGTTGTCCGAGGCGCTCGCCGTCACCGCCGAGGGCGGCGGAGTCTGCGCGGTCGTCGAGGGGCCGGCCGGGATCGGCAAGAGCCGGCTGCTGGCGGCGGTCGCCGAGGAGGCCCGGGCGCGCGGCATGGCCGTCGTGGCGGCGCGCCCCGCCGAACTCGACCGGATCGCACCGCTCAGCGCCCTGCTGCGCGCGTTACGGGCGGGAGACCCACCGGTCCTCGACGAGGCCGCGGTCGCCGAACTGGCCCGCCAGGAGAGCAGCCGGTTCTGGCTCCTCGACCGGCTGGGCGAGCTGATCGAGGCGTACGCGACCCGGCGACCGCTGGTGATCTCCCTCGACGACACCCAGTGGGCCGACGAACTCACCGCGCTCGCCCTGCGCACCCTGGTGCCCGCGCTGAGCGGTTCACCCGTGCTGTGGCTCATCGCCCGCCGCCCGGCCGTGGCCGCGACGCCCGCGCAGGACGCGGTCGACTGGCTGTTGGCGGAGGGCGCGCGGCCCGTCCTCGTCGAGCCGCTGTCCGAGCCGGACGTCCGGCGGTTCTGCAGTACGGCGCTCGCCGCCACGCCCGACGCGGCGGTGCTCGCGCTGGCCGAGCGCAGCGGGGGCAACCCGTTCCTCCTCGAGCAACTGCTCAGCACCCTGGTGGCGGAGGGGCGTGTGGTCGTGGAGGACGACACCGCCAGCGTCATCGAGGGGGACCTGCCCGACCGTCTGCTGAACGCCGTGAACCGGCGGCTGCGCGACGTCACCCCCACCGCCCGCCGCCTGCTCGACGTGGCGTCGGTGTTCGTCCGCCCCTTCACCCTGCACGAGGCGGCGGGAGTGGCCGGGGTACCGGCCGTCCAACTCGTCGCCGCGGCCGATGAGATGGTACGGGCCGGTGTGCTCGTGGACTCCGGGTCCGAGCTGGCCTTCGGCCACGACATCACCCGGGAGGCCGTCTACCAGGCGCTCTCCGGACCCGTACGGCACGCCCTGCACCGGGAGGCGGCGATCGTGCTCCAGCGCGAGGGCCGCCCGGCGGTGGACATCGCCGAACATGTGCTGCGCAGCGCCCGCAAGGGGGACCAGCGGGCCGTGCAGGTGCTGCGCGAGGCGGCCGCGGCCATCGCGCAGAAGGCACCGGACACCGCCGCCGACCTGCTGCTGCGCACGCTCGACCTACTGCCGGACGAGGACCCGCACCGGCCCCGCGTCCTCGCCGACGCGGTACGTCTGCTCGCGTCCGTGGGCCGCCTGGTCCAGGCCCGGGAACTCGGTGACGCCGCCCTGCGGGACGGACTGGACGCCGAGACCGAGGCGGCGATCCTGCTCGGCCTCGCCGAGGCGCAGAAACACGCCGGTGAGGACTCGGCGGTGGTGGAGTCGACGGCGCGTGCGCTGGGCCGACCCGGTGTCCCCGACGCACGGCGCGCGCAGCTGCTGGCGATCCGCGCACACGGTCTGCTGTTCGTCGACGACATGGACGGCGCGGACCGGGCGGGTGAGGAGGCGGCGCGGCTGGGCGCGGCGGTCGGCGAGGACGCCGCCGTCGTCTTCGGCGATGTCGCCCGCAGCGTGGTGGCCAGGTCCCGCGGGCAGTTGAGCGAGGCGGTCCGGCTCTGCCGGGAGGCCGTGCGCCGGGCCGAGGCGGCCGGCGGCGAGGCACGCGGCCGCCACCCGGCGCTCTGGCTCGGACGGGCCCTCGTCGCGGCCGACCGGTTCACCGAGGCGGACGCCGTGTACGAGATCGGCGAGCGGGAGGCCGAGGACCTGGGCACCGCCTGGTCACAGCCGCTGTGGCACTTCTACCGGGCGGAACTCAGACTCGCCGCGGGCCGCCTGGACGACGCCGAGGCCGAGGCGGAGGCGGGTCTGTCGGTCACCGAGCGGCTCGCGGCACGGGCCCTCGCGGTGCCGCTGCTCGGGAAGGCCGCCGAGGTGGCCCTGTGCCGCGACGACCTCGCCGGGGCCGTGGCCCACCTCGACCGCGCACGCTCTCTCCTGGCCGAGGGCATCGGCGCCATGCCGGAGGACCTCGACTGGGCGACCGCCCTCGTGCACGACGCGGGCGGCGACGGCGAGGCCGCGCTGCGCGTGCTCAAGGGGCACTTCATGGCGCTGCCCGAGCGGATGGCACTGCTGGTCCAGGAACCCGCGGCCGCACCGCAGATGGTCCGCCTGGCCCTGCGGGGAGGCGCCCGGCAGTGGGCGCGGGCCGCGGCCGGGGCGAGCAGGCTCCTGGCGGAACGCAACCCCGGGGTGGCGTCGCTCGCGGGTGCCGCCGCGCACGCCGAGGGCCTCCTCAACGGCGACCGCGGCGCACTGCGGCGAGCCGTCGACGCCTACCGCACCGGCCCGCGCCCGCTCGCCCGCGCGTCGGCCCTTGAGGACACGGCACAGGCGGAGAAGGCGACCGGACGCCGCGCCGACGCGGTGACCCTCCTGGAGGAGGCACTCGAGGTCTACGAGCGCTGCGCCGCCCCACGCGAACGCGCCCGCGTCCTGCGCGCCTTGCGCGGCCTCGGCATCCGCCGCCGCTCCCTGTCCCACCAGGCCCCGGCGAGAACCGGCTGGGAGAGCCTGACCGAGGCGGAGCTGAGAGTCGTCCGCCTGGTCGCCGAGGGTCTCACCAACCGCGCCACCGCCGCCCGTCTCTTCCTCTCCCCCCACACCGTCGACACCCACCTCCGCCACGCCTTCGCCAAGCTCGGCGTATCCAGCAGGGTGGAACTCACGCGACGCGTACTGCGCGAGGGGGCGTAGCGCTCCACGGGAGGGCTGGAACGGGGGTACGGGGCGCAGGACGGTGGGGCTTGAGGTGCCTGCGCAGGTGGAGTGTGGGCTCGGGACGGGGCCGGGTGGCTCTGAGCGGGCGCGTGGCTCGGCGTTGGCCGGGTGGCTCCGGGCGGGTGGCTCCGAACGGGTGCATGGGCGCGGGGCCGCGTGGCCCAGTGGTTCGCCTGGCTCCCTCGCGGGGTGCGTTTCCGGGTGGGGCGCTTGGCTCCCAGTGGTTCGCCTGGCTCCCTTGCGGGGTGCGTTTTCGGGTGGGGCGCTTGGGTTATGGCGGGCGGCCCACTGGGCGAGGCCCCACAGGACGGGCGTGGACGGGACGCCGAGTGCGAGCGCGGGCGGGGTGCGGCCCAGCGATAGCCCGCGAGGGCGTCGGCGGCCAGAGCGCACAGGGCGAAGGCGACCGTGGTGGGGCCGTTGGCGTGGAAGGTCCACCCGTCCCCGGCGGTTCGCGTGGCTCCGGGCGCGTCGAGCGGGTCCCTGGCGAGCCGCACACTCCCCACTTTCACGTGTTTCCCTGGCGGTTCGTGTGGCTTGGGGCCGGTTGGGTTTCCCTGGCGGTTCGCGTGGTTTGAGGCCGGTAGTGCCTCCCCGGCGCTTCGCGTGGCTCGGGGCCGACCGTGTCTCCCCGGCGGGGCGCGATCCCCCCGGCGATCCGCGCGACGCCCGGCCTTTCGCG
Organism: Streptomyces sp. NPDC043427; assembly: GCF_056436655.1. Taxonomy (NCBI): domain Bacteria; kingdom Bacillati; phylum Actinomycetota; class Actinomycetes; order Kitasatosporales; family Streptomycetaceae; genus Streptomyces; species Streptomyces sp. NPDC043427. Next base: position 44,373 of record NZ_JBWKCC010000011.1, read on the forward strand.
TGTCCCCGGGATCCGCATGGCCGCTCTGCCGTCGCGCGACTCCCGCCCCGCCCGCCGACCTGATCGTCCGAGCGGAAACGGCTCGCCCCCCACGTGCACGCCGGCGCCGCCCTCGCAGTATCACGCGAAGACGTGATGCCCGTGCGCCGCGCCGACTGACACGCTGCTGAGCGGACGGGCCGCCGCCGGGCCGTGGGGGGTCGGCGGCGGCCGGGGCCGCGAGGGAGCGGGGGAGCCCGCGCCGCACGGGGGGCCGTATATGAGTGTCGAGACAGCGGGTGGGGTCGAGGTGCCGGTTCTGGTGGTGGGGGCGGGGCCGGTGGGGGCCACCCTGGCGCTGGAGCTGGCGTACCACGGCGTGGCGAGCGTCGTCGTCGAGCGCTCGCCGCGGGCGTCGCGGCATCCGAAGATGGACTTCGTCAACGCCCGCAGCATGGAGCTGCTTCGGCGGCTCGGACTGGCCGACGCCGTCCGCGAGTTGGGCGTTCCGTCGGACCACGCGTTCAACTTCCTGTGGACGCGGGGCTTCGACGAGGCGCCCGTCGACGAGTGGACGTACCCCTCGGTCGATGAGCTGCGTGACCGGATGGCGGCGGTCAATGACGGCTCCATGCCGCGTGAGCCGTACCAGCGGGTGCTCGGCTCGCTGCTGGAGGAACTGGGGCGCCGGCGCTGCCGGGAAGACGCACGTGTCGACCTGCGGGAGGGCTGGACCTTCGAGTCGCTGACGCAGGACGAGTCCGGGGTGAGCGCGCAGGTGGTGGAGACGGCCAGCGGCCGTCGCCACCACATCCGCGCCCGTTACCTGGTCGGCTGCGACGGCGCGGGCAGCGCGGTGGGCCGCGCCGTGGGCATCCCCGCGGACGAACTGGGGCCGCGGGCACAGCACTGCGATGTGTACTTCCGCAGCACCGACCCGGCGCTGCACCGCCACGGCCGGTTCTTCCTGGCCGTCTCCGCACGGGGACTGACCCTGGTGTCCCGGGACGGCTCGCGCACCTGGACCGGCACCTTCCCGCTCACCGGCGAAGAGGGGCCGGACCTGGACCCGCCGACGGTGATCCGCGAGCGACTCGGGGTCGACTTCGTGATCGACGAGGTCCTCACGACCGCCCACTGGGAGGGTCGCCTCGCCGTCGCGCGACGCTACGCCGAGGGCTCGGTGTTCCTCGCCGGGGACGCGGCGCACCAGTTCTTCCCCACGGGCGGACACGGCGCCAACACGGGGCTCGGTGACGCCGTCGACCTGGGCTGGAAGCTCGCCGCCGTCCTCAACGGCTGGGGCGGCACGGGGCTGTTGGACAGCTACGAGGCCGAACGCAGGCCCGTCGCCCTGTTCAACCGGGAGATGTGCTTCAACCTCCTCGAGGTGTGGCGGCGCTTCCCGGCGCTGCACGCCGGCGGCGCGAGCCGGCCCCAGCTGGCCGGCTTCCTGGAGCACGAGCGCTACCAGATCAGCAACATCGGGATCCATTTCGGATACCGGTACGACACCTCACCGGTGGTCTGCCACGAGGACGGCCCGCAACCCGCCTGGGAATGGCAGCGGATCGTCCCGACCACCTGGCCGGGGTCCCGGCTGCCCAGCGTCCGCCTCGGTGACGGCGCCGAACTCTTCGACCTGCTGGGCCGCGAGCTGACCCTGCTGGACGCCTCCGGCTGCGACGCCGGCAAGCCGCTCGCCGACGAGGCGGCGCAGCGGGGCCTCCCGCTCACCCTGCTCACCGTCGACGACGCCGACGTCAGGACAGTCCTGGAGCGCGACCTCGTCCTCGTGCGCCCCGACCACCACGTGGCGTGGCGCGGCGACAGCGCGCCCCCGGACTGCGCCTCGGTGCTCGGTCGGGTCAGCGGACGCTGAGGACCGGCCGGTTCGACCGTACGCACGAACACCTCTCGGATTCACGAAGGGAACCGACATGACCACCGACCACTTGGTGATCGACAAGACCGCGCAGGACGTGCTGTTCCGCGAGGCACGCACCGCCAACGCCTTCACCGACGAGCCGGTGACCGACGAGCAGGTCCGCGCTCTGCACGACCTCGTCAAGTGGGGGCCGACCGCGTTCAACCAGCAGCCGCTGCGCGTGGTGCTGGTGCGCTCGGAGGAGGCGCGTAACCGCCTGGTGCCGCTGATGTGGGAGAACAACCAGGAGAAGACGCGCAACGCCCCGCTCGTGGCGATACTCGCCGCGGACACCGCGTTCCACGAGAACCTGCCCGCCCTGTTCCCGGCGTTCCCACAGGCCAAGGACGTCTTCTACGCGGACCCCGCGGTCCGAGAGGAGTCGGCCCGGCTCAACGCGGCCCTGCAGATCGCCTACTTCATCATCGGCGTGCGCGCCCTCGGCCTGGCCGCGGGCCCGATGAACGGATTCCGCACCGACGCCGTCGACAAGGAGTTCTTCCCCGGCGGCGCCCACCGTTCCATGGTCGTGGTGAACATCGGCAAGCCGGCGCCCGGCGCCTGGTGGGACCGGCTTCCGCGGCTCGAAATGGAGCAGGTGTTCACGACCGTCTGAACAGCGCTCGGAAAGTCATGGGGGAGCGCCCCGGCACACAGCCGGGGCGCATTTCGTGCTGGCATTTTCCGCACGCGCGGGCCGGTTCCCGGAAAAGGCCGCTCGAATGAGTAGTTGTTACTGACGGAATGACCGACGATGATGAGGGGAGAGGGCTTTCGATTCAAGCCCGACAGCTCATTCGTGGATCGGGGGAACCACATGAGTGTCGCTCTTCTCGACCGTGTCCGGGGGCCGGAGTGCCCGCCGTTCGCCCTGCTGCACCGGCCGGAGTCCGGCGCCGCCGGACGGGTGGAAGTGCTGCTGTGCGAGGCGACGGAGGTGGCCGGCCTCGCCGACCTGCCGGTGGACGCCACCCCGGCCACGGGGCGCCAACAGCCGGGGCACGACCTGCTCGTGGCCGTTCCGTACCGGCAGATCACCGAACGGGGCTTCGACTGCCCCGACGACAAGACGCCGTTGGTCGCCCTGCGGGTGACCGAGCAGGCGGAGCTCGCGCTCGACGACTTCGTCCGGGCCGTTCCCGACGTGACCGTCACCCTGCGCGAACCCGGCTTCGACCTCGACGCCGAGGAGTACGCCGAACTCGTCCGCCGCGTCCTGGCCGACGAGATCGGCAGCGGACAGGGCGCCAACTTCGTCCTCAAGCGCTCCTTCCTCGCGACCGTCGAGGGCTACTCGACAGCCACCGCCCTCGCCGTGTTCCGCCGCCTGCTCCAGGAGGAACTCGGCGCCTACTGGACCTTCGTGGTCCACACCGGCGACCGCACCCTCGTCGGCGCCTCACCCGAGCGCCACATCAGCGTGGCCGGCGGCACGGCGACGATGAACCCCATCAGCGGCACGTACCGCTACCCGGCCGACGGCGTCACCGTCGACGGGGTGCTGGGCTTCCTCGGGGACCGCAAGGAGTCCGACGAGCTGTACATGGTGCTCGACGAGGAACTCAAGATGATGGGCCGGGTCTGCGAGCAGGGCGGGCGGGTCATCGGGCCGAGGCTGAAGGCGATGTCCCGGCTCGCGCACACCGAGTACCTCATCGAGGGCCGCACCCGGCTCGATGCCCCGACCGTCCTGCGCGAGACCATGTTCGCGCCGACCGTGACCGGGAGCCCGCTGGAGAGCGCCTGCCGCGTGATCGCCCGCTACGAGCCCGCCGGCCGCGGCTACTACAGCGGCGCCCTCGCGCTCATCGGCCGCGACGCCGCGGGACGCCGTACGCTCGACTCGGCCATCGTGATCAGGACCGCAGACATCGACCCCGCGGGACGGCTCAGGCTCGACGTCGGCGCGACGTTGGTACGTCACTCCGACCCCCGCTCGGAGGCCGAGGAGACCCGCGCCAAGGCGGAGGGCATGCTCGCGGCGTTCGGCTTCCGGCCGGCCGGCGAGAGTGGCCGCGTCGCGACCGCGGCCGTCCGCACCGGCGAGGAGTGGGCAGCGGCGCCCGCCGTCCGCGAAGCGCTCCACGCACGCAACCACGGCCTCGCCCGCTTCTGGCTCGACCCCGGGAGCGGCCCCGCGGCCGGGCCGGGACCGGCCGGCGGCCGCCGGGCCCTCGTCATCGACTGCGAGGACACCTTCACCTCGATGCTCGCCCACCAACTCGGCTCGCTCGGGCTCGAGGTGGAGGTCGTGCGCTACGACGAACAGCCCCGCACCAGCGGCCACGACCTGGTGGTGCTCGGCCCCGGGCCGGGTGACCCGCGCGACCACGGGCACCCCAAGATCCGGGCGATGCGCCGACTGGCGGCGCGCGTACGGCAGGAGGGCACCCCGCTGCTGGCCGTGTGCCTCGGCCACCAGGTGCTGTCCTGCGTCCTGGGACTGGACATCGTCCGGCGGCCGGTGCCCAACCAGGGCGTGCGGTTGCCGATCGACCTGTTCGGACGTACCGAGTGGTGCGGGTTCTACAACACCTTCGCCGCGAGGAGCGTCCACGAGCGGTGGGACGCCGAAGGCCCGTGGGGCACCGTGGAGGTCTCCCGCGATCCGCTGACGGGAGAGGTCCACGCCTTACGGGGCCGTGGATTCGCCTCGCTGCAGTTCCACCCCGAGTCGGTCCTCACCGAGAACGGCGTGGAGATCCTCGGGGAACTCGTCGACGCGCTGTCGGCCGAGCCGATGCTCAAGGTGTGAGGGACGGCCGTCGCAGGAAAGCACCGAGCGCGGTAAACCAACGGGGGAGAGACAAATGGAGTTCACGGATTCCGGGGGGACCGGAACGGACACGGAGACGGAACCGCTGCTGAACGCCGACCGGCGGACGGTGACGGTGTGGTCGGACCTGGGCTGCCCCTGGGCGACCCTGGCGCTGCACACCCTGCGGGAGCGCGCCCGGGAACGCGGGCGGGACATACGGATCGACCACCGGGCCTTCCCGCTGGAACTGTTCAACCGGATGCCCACACCCAAGGGCATCCTCGACGCCGAGATCGTCACCATCGCCGGACACCGCCCGGAACTGGGCTGGCGGCTGTGGCCCGGACCGGACTCGCACTACCCGGTCACCATGCTGCCGCCGATGGAGGCCGTCCAGGCCGCCAAGTCCCCCGAGATCGGAGGCCTCCTCGCCTCCGACGAACTGGACGAGGCACTGCGCAGGGCGTTCTACGTCGAGGGCCGGTGCGTCAGCATCCACGCCGTGATCCTCGATGTCGCCGAACAGTGCGCGCACGTGAACACGGAGCAGCTGGCTGCGGCGCTCGCCCGAGGGGACGGGCGTGCCGAGGTGTACCAGCAGTGGAAGGTCGCTCAGGGGCCCGAAGTCCAGGGCAGCCCCCACCTCTTCGCGGCCGGCGGCTTCGCCGTGCACAACCCCGGCGCGACCTATCACTGGACCGCGGCACCCCCGTCAGGCTTCCCACGGCTCGACGCGTACGACCCGAAGTGGGCGGACGACCTGCTGGACCTGCTCGACCGCTGAGCCCTGTCCCAGTCATTCCCTTTTTCCGAGCAGCCCTTGGGGGCATTTTCTCTCGGACCGCCGTCCTCTTCGGTATTTCCCTTTGCCGTTTTCCCGTTGACATTCCAGTCGAGGAAAAGCAGATGCGCATTCTGGTACGCAAGTACGGGGGCACGTCGGTGGCCGACGCCGACCGAGTCCGTGACGTCGCGCGGTCGCTGGCCGAGGTGTGCCGCGACCGGCCCACCGTCGTGGTGGTGTCCGCGCAGGGCGGCACCACCGACGAACTGCTGCGGAAGGCGGCCGACGTCGGCGGGAGCGCCGCGGGCCGCGAGATCGACCAACTGCTCGCCACGGGCGAGTGCGCCTCGGCCGCACTGCTGGCCCTGGCCCTGACGGCACTGGGCATACCCGCGGTGTCCCTCACCGGTGGTCAGGCCGGCATCTCGGCGATCGGCCCCGCGGGGGAGGGCCGGATCGCCGCGGTGGCCACCGACCGCATCCGACGGCTTCTGGAGCGGGGACAGGTCGTCGTGGTCGCGGGATTCCAGGGCACCGACGCCGACGGTGACGTGCTCACCCTGGGCCGGGGCGGCTCGGACACCACCGCCGTCGCCCTGGCCACCGCCCTCGGCGCGCCCGGCTGCGAGATCTACACCGACGTGGACGGCGTCTACAGCGCGGACCCCCGCATCGTGCCGACCGCCCGGCCCCTGCCGGAGGTCGCCATCGACGTGATGGTCGAGATGGCCTTTGCCGGCGCCACGGTCCTGCACTCCCGGGCCGTGGAACTCGCCGCGGCCCGCGGCGTCGAGGTGCGGGTGCGCAGCTCCTTCCACGACGGTCCCGAAACGGTCATCCCGAAAGGAAGTGGTTCCCCCATGCTGGAGCGTTGCGGTGTCCTCGCCGTCGCCCACGATCTCGACGTCACACGGGTGCTGATCCGCTGCGACCGCACGCCTGAGGACCCCGCGGTCGCCGTGCTCGACGTCTTCGCCCGCCACCACGCCCCCGTCGACCTCGTGGCCCGCTCGGGGCCCTACGAGGACGAGTTCCGGATGGGCTTCACCATGCGCCGCAGCGACGTGGCACGCGTCGCCGCCGACCTGCACCAGGTGGTCTCCGCGGCGGGCGGATCCGTTCGCCTCGACGAGGAGGTCGCCAAGGTCTCCCTGATCGGCACCGGACTGCTCAACCGCCCCCAGTACACCGCGCAGATGCTCTCCGCCCTCGCCGACGCCGGGATCGCCACCAGCTGGGTCTCCACCTCCCAGCTGCGCACCTCGGTCACCGTGCCCGGCCACCGCGCACAGGACGCCGTGCTCCTGCTGCACAAGGAGTTCGAGCTCGACCGCGAGCCGCTCGACGCCGACTCCATGACCCACGCCTGATCCCACCTGATCCTCACCACGGAAGGAGCACCCGGTGCAGGTCAACGGATCCTTCGCCCGCCAGGTGCGGCTGGGCCGGCTCTTCCGGCACAGCGACCGACGGCTCTTCGTCGTACCCCTCGACCACTCGGTCACCGACGGCCCCGTCACCGGCGGCCGGCGCGTCAACCAGCTCGTCGGACGCCTCGCCGGCAACGGCGTGGACGCGGTGGTGCTGCACAAGGGCAGCCTCCGCTACGTCGAAGCACGCTGGTTCGCCACCACGTCGCTGATCGTCCACCTCAGCGCGAGCACGGTGCACGCCCCCGACCCGGACGCCAAGTACCTGGTGGCCAGCGTCGAGGAGGCGCTGCGCCTGGGCGCCGACGCGGTGAGCGTGCACGTGAACCTCGGCTCCCTCGACGAGGCCCGGCAGATCGCCGACCTGGCCCGGACCGCCGACGCCTGCGACCGGTGGAACATGCCGCTGCTCGCCATGGTGTATCCGCGCGGCCCGCGCATCGACAACCCGCGACGGCCCGAACTGGTCGCCCACGCGGCCACCCTGGCGGCCGACCTGGGCGCCGACATCGTCAAGACGGTCTTCCTCGGCTCGGCCGACGAGATGGCCGCCGTCACCCGGGACTGCCCGGTGCCGCTCATCGTCGCCGGAGGCCCCCGCCGGGCCGGTACCGCCGACGTGCTCGCCCACGTCGACGAGGCGCTGCGGGGCGGCGCCGCCGGTGTCGCCATGGGCCGCAACATCTTCGAGGCGGACGACCCCGCAGGCCTGGCCCGGCGGCTGTCCGAACTCATCCACAGCGACCGCGTGCCCGGCCCGGCGACGGAGGCCCGGCTGGACTCGCTGGAGGTCGCGGCGCTCTGAACGCCTTGCACCACCCACCCGACACCGCACCGCAACACCGCACCCAGAAGAGAAGAAGAGGAGCACACCATGAAGCTCTGCTGGCTGGACATCCGGTCCACCGCCGCCGGCCTGCGTGAGGCCGTCGTCGAGGAGGCCGTGCACCAGCGCATCGACGGCATCGTGGCCGCCGACCCCGCACAGCTGGAGGGACTGCCGCCCACCGTGCGGAAGGTCCTGCTGTCCCAGGGTTCCGACCTGCCGGGCGACTTCGGCCCGGCCGACATCGTCGTCGTCGACCCCGCACGGCACGGCAGCACCGCCGAGCTGAGCGCGCGTCACCCCGGCACCGAGTTCGGCCGGTTCGTCGAGATCGTCGACGCCGAGACGCTGGAACTGGCCTGCGAGTCGGCCCGTACCGAGCGGTGGAGCGTCCTGCTGTTCCGCGACCCCACCAAGATCCCGCTGGAGATCGTGATCGCCGCCGCGGCCCGCGCGGAGGGCAACATCGTCACCGTCGCCGGGGACGTGGAGGAGGCCGGGATCATCTTCGGCGTGCTGGAGCACGGCTCCGACGGTGTGATGCTCGCACCGCGCTCCGTCGGCGACGCCACCGCGCTCAGGGCAGCCGCCGAGGACAAGCCCGCCCCCCTCGAACTGGTCGAGCTGAAGGTCACCGGAACCAGCCACGTCGGCATGGGGGAGCGTGCCTGCGTGGACACCTGCACCCACTTCCGCGAGGACGAGGGCATCCTGGTCGGTTCGCACTCCAAGGGCATGATCCTCTGCGTCAGCGAGACCCACCCGCTGCCCTACATGCCCACCAGGCCGTTCCGGGTCAACGCCGGGGCGATCATGTCGTACACGATGTCCAAGAACGGGCGTACCAACTACCTGAGCGAGCTCAGGGCGGGCAGCAAGGTCCTCGCCGTGGACGTCAAGGGGCAGACCCGGGTGGTCACCGTCGGCCGAGTGAAGATCGAGTCCCGTCCGCTGATCTCGGTCGACGCCGTCGCGCCCGACGGCAGGACCGTCAACCTGATCCTCCAGGACGACTGGCACGTACGGGTGCTCGGCCCCGGCGGCGCCGTGCTCAACAGCACGGAACTCAGGCCCGGCGACACCGTGCTCGGCTACCTCCCCGTCGAGGACCGGCACGTCGGCTACCCCATCGACGAGTTCTGCCAGGAACAGTGAGCGGCCACGGCGGGGCGGGCCCGCACCCCGTGTTCGACTTCCACGCCCGTCTGGTGCCCCGGCCGGGAGCGGCCGAGCGGCTCCTGGAGGTCCTGGACGCGTCCCGCATCGAGCGGGCCGTGGTGTGCGCCGGCGGTGTCATCGAGCTGATGCGGCTCTCCCGCCAGCTCGTCCTGGGCGGCCACGTCGAGACCGACGCCGACAACGACGCGCTGCTGCGGGCCTGCCGGACGAGCGCGGGGCGGCTGGTCCCGTTCTGGTTCGCCAACCCGCACCGGGAGGCCTCGCACTACCGGGCGCGGGCGGCGGAGTTCCACGGGCTGGAGATCTCGCCCGCCGTGCACGGAGTGGACCTCACCGACCCACGCGTCGCCGAACTCGTCGCCGTAGCCGCCGAGTTCGGGCACCCGGTCTACACGGTCTGCCTGGACCGCGCCGGCAGCGCCGTCGCCGACCTGGCGGACCTGGCCCGCCGCTTCCCGGACGTCACCTTCGTCCTGGGCCACAGCGGCGTCGGAAACATCGACTACTACGGCGTCGAGGTGATCGCGCCCGTCGCGAACGTCCTGCTCGAGACGTCCGGCGGCTACACCACCGTGCTGCGCGCGGCGATCGAGCGGCTCGGCGCGGACCGGGTGCTGTTCGGGACGGAGTTCCCGCTCCAGCACCCCGACGCCGAACTCGCCAAGTACGCCGCACTCGACCTGCCCGCCGCGCAGTGGCGCCGGATCGCCTGGGACAACGCCGTACGACTCCTGGAGGGGAGCAACAGCCATGACGCAGACCATCAGCCGGCTGCCGCAGCTCGGTGACTGGGAGGACCCGGACCGGCTCGCCGAGATCCAGGACACCCAGCTGCGGCAGACCCTGACCTGGGCGGCCCGGTCGCCGTTCTACCGGGCCAGGTTCGCCGGGACGGCAGTCCCGCGGGACCGCGACGACCTGTCGTCGCTGCCCCTGACCACCAAGCAGGACCTGCGGGACAACTACCCGTTCGGCATGCTGGCCGTGGACCGGGCGCGCCTGGCGACCTACCACGAGTCCAGCGGCACCGCGGGCAGCCCGACCCCCTCGTACTACACCGAGCAGGACTGGATCGACCTGGCGGAGCGGTACGCCCGCAAGTGGACCGGCATCTCGGCGGCGGACACCTTCCTGGTGCGCACGCCCTACGCGCTGATGATCACCGGGCACCTCGCGCACGCCGCGGCCCGGCTGAGGGGCGCCACCGTGGTGCCCGGGGACAACCGGTCGCTGGCGATGCCGTACTCGCGGGTCATCCGGGTGCTGCACGACCTCGGCGTCACGCTCACCTGGTCCATGCCCACCGAGACCCTGCTGTGGGCGGCGGCGGCGAAGGCGGCGGGCTGGGACCCGGCCGTGGACTTCCCGGCGCTGCGGGCCCTGTTCGTCGGCGGGGAACCGCTCAGCGCCGCCCGCCGGGCCCGGATCAGCGAGATCTGGGGCGTGCCCGTGGTGGAGGAGTACGGCTCCACCGAGACCGGCAGCCTGGCCGGCGAGTGCCCCGAGGGACGGCTCCACCTGTGGGCCGACCGGGCCCTGTTCGAGGTGTACGACCCGGCCACGGGCAAGGTCACGCGGGACGGCGCCGGACAGCTCGTCGTCACCCCGCTGTTCCGGGAGGCCATGCCCCTGCTGCGGTACAACCTCGAGGACGACGTCGAGGTGTCGTACGACGACTGTCCCTGCGGTTGGAACCTGCCCACCGCCCGGGTGCTGGGCCGGGCGGCCTTCGGATACCCGGTGGCGGGCCGGAAGGTCACCCAGAACAGGATCGAGGAGCTGGTCTTCGGCCTTCCCGCCGCCCACGGGGTGATGTTCTGGCGGGCCAGGGCCGACGCCCGACTGCTGCGGATCCAGATGGAGGTGCGCGCGGACGCGCGGGCCACGGCCTGCGCGGAACTCACCCGGGCGGTGGAGGACGCCTACGGGATTCCCTGCGAGGTCACCGCTCTCGACGAGGGCACCCTGGTCCCGCACCGGGCACTCACCGCCGTGCACGACGTCGTCAAGCCGCGCAGTCTCTTCGGCGCGGACGAGGACTGGGACAAGGCCCTTCTCTACTACTGACCCACCACTGACCTCTCTCCGACCGGCCAGTGCGAGACGCCGAGGATTTCTCATGAGCACGAGGACGAACGAACCGCGGATAGCCGTGGTGGGCGCCGGGATCGCCGGCCTGACCCTGGCGGCCGCGCTCTCCCGCGCCGGAGTGCGCTGCGAGGTGTTCGAGCAGGCTTCCCTGCTCTCCGAGGTCGGGGCCGGCGTCCAGGTCGCCCCCAACGCGGCCCGGCTGCTGCACCGCCTCGGCCTGGGCGGCCACCTGGCGGCGGTCGCGGTGCGGCCCCGCGCCATCCGGATGAGCCGCTGGGACGACGGCCGCACTCTCATGCGCACGCCGCTCGGCGCGGAGTGCGAGCGGCGCTTCGGGGCTCCGTACTACACCGTGCACCGGGCGGACCTCCACGGTGGCCTGCTGGAACTGCTCCCGCAGGGAATCCTCCGCCTCGGGCTGCGCTGCGTCCGGGTGACCGAACGGGCCGAGGACGTGGAGCTCGAGTTCGCGGACGGCCGCGTCTCCACCGCCGACGTGGTGGTCGGCGCCGACGGCATCCGCTCGGTGGTCCGGCACCTGCTCGTGGGCGACACGCCCAGGTTCTCCGGCCAGACGATCTACCGGGGCCTGGTGTCCGCCGAGCGCGTGCCCTTCCTGGCTCACGATCCCCATGTGCAGCTCTGGCTGGGGCCGGGACAGCACTGCGTGGCCTACCCGGTCTCCCGCGGCCGCCGGATCAGTTTCGGTGCCACCACCGCGGCACCGGAGGACGGCGGGCACGCCGAGTCCTGGTCGGCGCAGGGGAAGACCGCCGACGTCCTGGCCGCGTACCAGGGCTGGCACCCGCACGTGCGGGCGCTGCTCGCCGCGGCCGACTCGGTGGGCCGGTGGTCGCTGTACGACCGGGACGCCGTCCCCCGCTGGAGCACCGCGCGCATCACCCTGCTCGGGGACGCGGCCCATCCGATGCTGCCGTTCCTGGCGCAGGGCGCCAACCAGGCGATCGAGGACGCCGTGGTGCTGGCGGCCTGCCTGCGCCGCACCGGCACCGACGGCGTCGCCGGCGCCCTGCGCAGGTACCAGGAGCTGCGCAGGCCCCGGACCGAGGAGATCCAACGCAGGTCACGGGCGAACGTCCGCAACCTGCACGTCGCCGACGGCGACCACCAGCGCCGCCGGGACGACGACCTGGCGGACGGCGCGGACCTGAGCAGCCAGCAGTGGCTCTACGGCTACGACGCCGAACTCGCCGCGCACTGAACGACCGAACGGCACCACAGCACGACGTACACGAGAAGCACAGCGAAACGGGGGATCCGGGAATGCCCGGTACAGCAGTCACAGCAGTCACAGCAATCGGGGGGAACCGCGACGCGGTCGCGGCGGACATCGGGATCGACGGCAGGGTGGCCCTGGTCACCGGCGCCGCCCAAGGGATCGGCGAGGCCGTGGTCCGGGCACTCGCCGAGCGCGGCGCGCGGGTCGCCGCCCTGGACCGGCACGCCGAAGCACTGGTCAAGACCGTCGCACGGCTGCGGGACGACGGCTTCGACGCGACCGCCCACGCCACCGACGTACGCGACAGCGCCGCGGTGGAGCACACCGTCCACCGCGTCGAGGAGGAACTCGGGCCGATCGACATCCTGGTCAACGTGGCCGGCGTGCTGCGCCTCGGCGCGGTGGTCGACCTCACCGACGAGGACTGGTCGACGGTCTTCGAGGTGAACACCCAGGGCGTCTTCTACACCTCGCGGGCCGTGGCCCGCCGGATGGTGCCACGCGGCCGGGGCTGTGTCGTCACCGTCGGCTCCAACGCCGGGTCCGTGCCCCGGGCCAAGATGGCCGCGTACGGGGCGTCCAAGGCCGCCACGGCCTCCTTCACCAAGTGCCTCGGCCTGGAACTGGCCGCCCACGGCATCCGCTGCAACGTCGTGTCGCCCGGGTCCACCGAGACGCCCATGCTGCGCGCCATGTGGACGGACGAGTCGAGCGTACGGGCCACCCTCGACGGCTCTCCGGGCGAGTACCGGGTCGGTATCCCGCTGCGCAAGCTGGCCACCCCCTGGGACATCGCCGAGGCGGTCGTCTTCCTGGCCTCGGACCGGGCCGGACACATCACCATGAACGACCTGTGCGTCGACGGCGGAGCGGCGCTCGGGGCCTGACCGCGGCAGCGACGCAGGAGGGGAGACGAGAGATGGCGATACCCACGATCAGCCCGTACGCGCTGCCCGCCGAGGGGGATCTGCCGGTCAACCGGACCGGGTGGCGGCTGGACCCGCGGCGCGCGGTGCTGCTCGTCCACGACATGCAGCAGTACTTCGTGGACTTCTTCCCGGCAGGGCAGGCGCCGATGGCCGACGTGGTGCGCAACATCGACGCGTTGCGCCGGGCGGCGGCCGGACAAGGCGTACCGGTGGCCTACACGGCGCAGCCGGGCGGCATGACACCGGTCGAGCGGGGGCTCCTACGGGACTTCTGGGGCCCGGGGATGGACACGGAGCCCGAGCGGCGGCGCATCGTCGCTCCGCTCGCGCCGGGGCCGGACGACATCGTGCTGACGAAGTGGCGCTACAGCGCGTTCGCCCGCACCGAGTTGCACGAGCTGATGACCGCGCGCGGCCGTGACCAGCTGGTGGTCTGCGGGATCTACGCGCACATCGGCTGCCTGATGACCGCCTGCGACGCCTTCACCCGGGACGTGCAGCCGTTCATGGTGGCCGACGCGGTCGCCGACTTCAGTCTGGAGGACCACCTGATGGCGCTGGACTGGGCGGCCGGGAAGTGCGCGGTGACCCTCTCCACCGGCGCGGCGGTCGCGGCCCTCCTCGGGCGGCGGCCGGACTGAACCGGGTCCGACACGAGCCGGCCGGCGGGCGTCGCCGGTCGGCTCGTGTCGCGCGGTGGGTGCTGCCCGTCAGATCCGCCCGGCCGTCCCGCTGCGCCCCGCACCCTCCGGGGCGGTGCGCTGCTCACTGGCCAGCGTGGCGAGCTCGACCCGGGAGGCGATGCCCAGCTTCCGGAAGATCCGCCGCAGGTAGTAGTTGACGGTGTGCGGTGACAGGAAGACCCGAGTGGCTATCTGCCGGTTCGTCAGACCGTCGCTCACCAGCAGGGCGATGCTGCGCTCGACACCGCTGAGGCCGCTCCAGCCCGACCGGTCCTGATCCGGTTCGGCCCGGTCCGGCAGGGCGGACGCCTCCGCGGACGTACGGGCCACCTCTTCGAGCACGGCGGAACGGACCGACTCGGGAACCGTCTGTTCGACCACACCGCGCACGAGGGAGCTCTGGAAGGCCAGTTCCTCCTCTCCGGTGACCAGCAGGCAGGCGGCGACAGCCTCTTCGAGCACCGGCAGGATGGCGACCGTGCTCTCCCGCAGGGCGGCCGCCAGCCGCGACGGACACAGCCCCGAGCCGTCGTCCACCAGAGCCGCGACCTGGAGCAACTGCCGGCAGGGCGCGGAGAGCCGGCTGAGCCGGTTGCGTACCAGCGCCTCCACCCGCCGGGGCACACCCCGCTCCGAGTCCGACAGACAGGCCAGCCCCCCGGTGGCCCGCAGTCGGCCCTCCTCGCGCAGACCGGTGATCAACTCCCGGATCAGCAGAGGGTTGCCCCTGGCGCGGGAGACCAACGCGGTCAGCTCCGCGCCGGGCGGCGCGCCGACGAGGTCGGTGACCATGTCGCGTACCGCGTCCTGCCCGATCCGGTCGAGCTCTATCGTGGTGTGCGCGTCCAATCCGGCGGAATTCGCGCACAGCCAGTCCGCTGTTTTCCCATCCGCCCCCGGGCGTCCCGCGAACACCCAGACAATGCGTTGAATCCGGCTGCCCCGCGCTGAATTCATAATGAATTCCAGGCGTTCCCGCGCGGCGTGATGGGCGTCGTCGACCGCCATCAGCCGCCAGGAAGCGGAGGCGCTTTTCGACGTGCCGTCCGTGAGAAGATCGCGTAAACCGGCCGCCTTGAGCGGGCATCCTGTGCCGTCCGACAGGCTCCTGCCGTCGATCGAAGACCCCAGGTGGAACCCCATGCGCTGGGCCATGGTCACGGTTTCTCGCAACAAGTGGGTCTTGCCGACGCCTTCCGCTCCGATGATGACGACGGCGCAACGCCCTCCGTGCGGGGAGGCATGTATCGTTGATGCAATCATTGACGCGATGCGCGCCAATTCACGCTCGCGCCCATGTAGACGCGACCGGCTTGGCAGTTGTGGATTCATTTTTACCCCCGTTGTGTCCAACTGTCAGATATGGTACGCGGGCGCGGGCTCTCCGTGTCAATCCTCAAGAGGGGCGAGCAAGCCCTTTCGCGGGGGGTAAACCGCGACTGGCACATGGATTTATGCAATTCACCAGCCCGGTCGGGCCCGCCTGCCGAACAGCAGGCCGCCCGGTTCCGGCGGCGGGGGAGTGCCCGGGCGCAGCGGCCAGGCGAGCAGCATGCCGGCCAGGAACCCGACGATGTGTGCCGCGTACGCCACGGTGCCGGCGGCGGAGACACCCTCACCGGAGGAGTACACCGCCTGGAGCACGAACCAGAAGCCCAGCACCAGCCAGGCCGGCAGCCGTAGCGGCAGGAAGATCAGGAACGGCACCAGCACCCACACCCTGGCCTTCGGGTACAGCACGAGGTAGGCACCCAGCACCCCGGCGATCGCCCCGGACGCGCCGATCAGCGGGGCCGTCGAGTCGTCGTTGAAGAGCGCGAAGCCGTACGTCGCCGCGTAGCCGCAGGCGCCGTAGAACAGCGCGAAGCGGATGTGCCCCATGCGGTCCTCGATGTTGTTGCCGAAGATCAGCAGGAACAGCATGTTGCCCAGCAGGTGCGGCCAGCCGCCGTGCAGGAACATCGCCGTCAGGACGCTCAGCGGCGGCGACTTGGCATAGTCCGGCGCGCCGACCACGCAGCCGGGGCCGTGTGAGCCGACCGCCACTTCGCCCGTGGGCACCGCCCTCGGCACCTGGTGGTGGATCAGCTCCTGTGGCACCGCCGCGTAGTGGTCCAGGAACGCCTGGAGGTGGCACAGCTGGGCCAGGCTGCTGTCGCCCGCCGTGGAACCGGCGAGGCCGGGCATGGTCAGGAAGACCAGCACGTTCGCGGCGATCAGTGCGTACGTCACCCAGGGGGTGCGCCGCACCGGGTTCACGTCATGGACGGGGATGACCACAAGGAACTTGTGCCCGGGATGCGCGGGCCGAATCGGTGAACGCGGCTGTCCGGGCGTGCGTATGAGTCGGCAACCGCCTGCGACGCGGGGAAGGCGTGTCGCGGGGACGACGTGAGGAACAGGCGATGAACGACCGAGTTACTCCTCCGATGCACGCCCTGCCGGACGGTGAGGCGGAGCTCTCGCTGGTGGTGCGGCTGCCCTGGGAGGATGTCGCGCGGCTCGGCCAGGAGGCGGGGCGGCTTGCCTCGCAGATGCAGCGGCCGGTGACGTTGGATGAGGCTGTGAGTCACCGGCTGCGGTCGGCTCGGGCTGCGGCGGCGCATGCGCGGCCGTCCGGGGGGTCGGGTGAGCAGCCTGCCGCCGCGCCGGCTGCCAGCAGTCCGTCGGTGACTTCTTTGCCGAGGCTCACCGGGACGGCTTAGATCCGTTGCGGGGTGCGGGTTCGCTGTGGCTTGTCGCGCCCACGCGGCGGAGCCGCACCATGTCACAGCCCCGCGCCCCTTCAGGTCGGTTGCCCAGCCGCCCGCTTACATGGCACGTACCTTCGCGGCCGCCTTTCTTGCGGCCACCAGGACCGGGTCCCACACCGGGGAGAACGGTGGGGCGTAGCCGAGGTCCAGGGCCGTCATCTGCTCCACCGTCATCCCTGCCGTCAGGGCCACCGCCGCGATGTCGACGCGCTTGCCCGCGCCCTCCCTGCCGACGATCTGGACACCGAGGAGGCGGCCTGTTCGGCGTTCGGCGAGCATCTTCACGGTCATGGGGGAGGCGTTGGGGTAGTAGCCGGCGCGGCTGGTGGACTCGATGGTGACTGATTCGAACTGGAGGCCGACGCGGCGGGCGTCCTTCTCGCGGAGGCCGGTGCGGGCGATCTCGAGGTCGCAGACCTTGCTCACGGCGGTGCCGACGACGCCGGGGAAGGTGGCGTAGCCGCCGCCGACGTTGGTGCCGATCACCTGGCCGTGCTTGTTGGCGTGGGTGCCGAGGGGGATGTGGCGCTCCTGGCCGGAGACCAGGTCGAGGACCTCGACGCAGTCGCCGCCGGCCCAGATGTTCTCGTGTCCGCGCACCCGCATCGACAGGTCGGTGAGGAGACCGCCGTGTGAGCCGAGGGGCAGGCCCGCGGCCTTCGCGAGCGTGGTCTCGGGGCGGACGCCGATGCCGAGCACCACGACGTCCGCCGGGTACTCGGCGTCCTCGGTGGCCACGGCCCGCACCCGGCCGTCCTCGCCGGTGAGCAGCTTGGTGACCGCGGAGTCGTCGACCATGGTGATGCCCAGGCCCTCCATGGCCTGGTGAACCAGGCGGCCCATGTCCGGGTCGAGGGTGGACATCGGCTCGCTGCCCCGGTTGACGACCGTCACCTCGTAGCCGCGGTTGATCAGTGCCTCGGCCATCTCCACGCCGATATAGCCCGCGCCCACGACGACCGCCCGTCGGCCACGCGCGTGTGTCAGCGTGTCGAGCAGCGCCTGCCCGTCGTCCAGGGTCTGCACTCCGTGCACACCGGCCGCGTCCATGCCCGGCAGGTCCGGGCGGATCGGGCGGGCGCCCGTCGCGATGACGAGTTTGTCGTACGACGTCCAGGACTCGGCCCCGGAATCGAGGTCACGCGCGCGTACGCGCCGCCCGGCCGCGTCGATCTCCACGACCTCCGTGCGCATGCGCAGGTCGATGTCGCGCGCCCGGTGCTCCTCGGGGGTGCGCGCGATCAGGCGGTCCCGTTCGGGGACATCGCCGCCCACCCAGTACGGGATGCCGCACGCGGAGAACGAGGAGAAGTGACCGCGTTCGAAGGCCACGATCTCCAGCTCGTCGGGGCCCTTCATCCGGCGGGCCTGCGACGCCGCGGACATGCCCGCGGCGTCACCGCCGATCACGACCAGTCGTTCCACCCCGGCGTCCTCACGGTTCATCCGGCTCATGCGACTCATGCTCATGCGAACACGCTACGGGGCTGGGGCATTTCAGTCCCGCTCGCCTCCCCCCTCCTCCGCGCGCGTGGGCTGCGGCGCGGGCCTGGCCTGGGGCAGCGGGCCCAGGGTGCTCGCCGCGGGCGCGGCGGCCGGGCGCGGGGAGCGCCGGGGCCGTACCCAGCGCAGCCAGACCACGAGGATCAGAGCCGCCAGCGCGGCGAACGGCAGGACCGCGCCGAGCGTCATCGCGATCCAGCGCAGCATCGTGACGAACGCGTCCCAGCCGCCCGCCAGCGCGTCCACGAACCCCGGGTCGTCGTCCTCGGCGGCCTTCTCCATCGGCTTCTCCGACAGGGAGAGCGTGATGGTGGCCATGCTCGTGCGGTCCTTCAGGGAGGCCTGCTGGGCGAGCAGCGCCTCCAGATCGGACTGACGACGGCTCAACTCGCCCTCCAGCTCGACGACGTCGCTGAGCCGGGTGGCCCGGTCCATCAGCTCGCGCACCCGGGCCACGCTGGCCCGCTGCGAGGTGATGCGGCTCTCCACATCGACGACCTGGTCGGTGACGTCCTGCGCCTTCGCGGTGCGGTCGAGGAGCTTGCCCGCGCCCTGGAGATCGGCGAGGACCTCGTCGTACTTGTCGGTGGGCACGCGCAGGACCACGCGCGTGTGCTCGGCGCCCTCCTCGTCGCGGGTGGTGGTCTCGTCGCCGATGTAGCCGCCCGCGTCCTCGGTGGTGGTGCGGGCCCGGTCGAGGGCCTTGGGCACGTCCTTGACCTGCACGGTCAGCGAGGCGGTGCGGATGATCCGGTTGGCGGTGAGCTTGGGCGGTGTGGTGGCGCTGCCGGGCTTCGTGCCGTCGGCCCGTCCGTCCGCCGCCTTCTCACCGCCCGCGGCGGCGGCCCCGGCACCCTGCGGAGCGGCGGGCTCGGCGGCGGCCCCCCGGTCGTCGGCGGCGGTGCTGGAGGAACCGGAGTCGTCCGCTCCGCTGCACCCCGTGAGCGCGAGAGTGGCGGCGAGCAGAAGCCCGGCCAGGGCCTGGCCGGGTCGTACGGAACGTCGTGTGCGCATCTGGCATACCCCCGAGGGTCGTGACGACTGACGCTCCTACGACGCCGGGGAGGCCGGGGACGTTGGGGGGAAACGGTCCCGATGCGGTCACGGTCGGGACTCGTCCGGGACTCGTGCGGACGTCAGGGGCGCCAAAAGGCTGTCAGTGGGTTCTGAGAGAGTGGGGGCATGAGCGCAACGGGTACGAGCACGGGGCATGTCGTCGTCATCGGAGCCGGTGTCGCGGGCCTGGCCGCCGCCCACCGCCTGCTGGGGCACGGCACGCGCGTGACCGTCCTGGAGGCGTCCGACCGGGTCGGCGGCAAGCTGCTGCCCGGCGAGATCGCGGGGGTCCGCGTGGACCTGGGCGCCGAGTCGATGCTGGCCCGCCGTCCCGAGGCCGTCGCCCTCGCGCGGGAGGTGGGCCTCGACGCCGCCCTCCAGCCGCCGGCCACCGCCACCGCCTCGATCTGGACCCGCGGCGCCCTGCGCCCCATGCCCAAGGGCCACGTCATGGGTGTCCCCGGCACCGCCTCCGCCCTGACCGGCGTCCTGTCCGATGAGGGCCTCGCCCGCATCGAACGCGACGCCGACCTGCCCCGCACTCAGGTCGGCGACGACGTGGCGGTGGGGGAGTACGTGGCGGCGCGCCTGGGCCGCGAGGTCGTCGACCGTCTCGTGGAGCCCCTGCTCGGCGGTGTCTACGCGGGCGACGCCTACCGCATCTCGATGCGCTCGGCCGTCCCCCAGCTCTACCAGGCCGCCCGCACCCACACCTCCCTCACGGAGGCGGTCCGCGAGATCCAGGCCAAGGCGGCCGCCAACCAGCAGACCGGTCCCGTCTTCATGGGCATCGAGGGAGGCGTGGGCCGGCTGCCGCTCGCGGTGGCGGAGTCGGTCCGCGCGCGCGGCGGCGAGATCCTCACCGGCACCCCCGTGACCGAGCTGCGCCGGGAGCCCTCCGCGGGCTGGCGGGTCGTCACAGGGGACCGCGTCCTGCACGCCGACGCCGTCGTGGTCGCCGTACCCGCCCCGGCCGCCGCCGCACTCCTGCGCGCCGAGGCCCCGGCCGCCGCGGCCGAGCTGTCCGCCATCGAGTACGCCTCGATGGCCCTGGTCACCCTCGCCTACCGGCGCGCCGACGTCTCTCTGCCCGAAGGCAGCGGCTTCCTCGTCCCGCCCGTCGACGGGCGCACCATCAAGGCGTCGACCTTCGCCTCCCAGAAGTGGGGCTGGATCGCCGACGAGAACCCGGACGTGCTGGTCCTGCGCACCTCCGTCGGGCGCTACGCCGAGACGGAGATCCTCCAGCGCGAGGACGCCGACCTCGTCGCCGTCTCCCGCCACGACCTGCGCGAGGCGACCGGCCTGGACGCCGCACCGCTGGAGACCCGCGTCGTCCGCTGGACCGACGGCCTGCCCCAGTACCCCGTCGGCCACCACGCGCGCGTGGCCCGCGTCCGCGAGCACATCGCCAAGCTCCCGGGCCTGGCCCTGTGCGGCGCGCAGTACGACGGCGTCGGCATCCCGGGATGCATCGCGAGTGCCTACGCGGCCGTGGACCAGATCCACGGTGACCTGGGCGGTGTGGAGGAGCTCACCGCCAACCCGGTGCAAAGCCTGCACGGCGGAGCGGGAGAATGAGAACCATGAGCGACGACGCCCCCACCACCGAGCCCGGCAGGATCCCGAACAAGGGCAAGCTGGCCAAGGACCTCAACGAGGTCATCCGCTACACGCTGTGGTCCGTCTTCAAGCTGAAGGACGCCCTGCCCGAGGACCGCGCCGGTTACGCCGACGAGGTCCAGGAGCTGTTCGACCAGCTCGCCGCCAAGGACGTGACGATCCGCGGCACCTACGACGTGTCCGGTCTGCGCGCCGACGCCGACCTCATGATCTGGTGGCACGCCGAGACCAGCGACCAGCTCCAGGAGGCGTACAACCTCTTCCGCCGCACCAAGCTGGGCCGCGCGCTCACGCCCGTCTGGTCCAACATGGCGCTGCACCGCCCCGCCGAGTTCAACCGCTCGCACATCCCGGCGTTCCTTGCCGACGAGACGCCCCGCAACTACGTCAGCGTCTACCCCTTCGTGCGCTCCTACGACTGGTACCTCCTCCCCGACGAGGACCGCCGCCGCATGCTCGCCGACCACGGCAAGATGGCCCGCGGCTACCCCGACGTGCGCGCCAACACCGTCGCCTCCTTCTCCCTCGGCGACTACGAGTGGATCCTCGCCTTCGAGGCCGACGAGCTCTACCGCATCGTCGACCTCATGCGCCACCTCCGCGCCTCCGAGGCCCGCATGCACGTCCGCGAGGAGGTCCCGTTCTACACGGGCCGCCGCAAGGACGTCGCGGAGCTGGTGGCGGGCCTGGCGTAGCGCGCCCCGAGGGGCGCGGGGCTGTGTCGATGTGCGGCTGCCGCCGCGTGGGCACGACCAGCCACAGACGGCCCACGGTTCAGTGACCGCCTGATTGCGAAGTACTCGGCTCCGGACGCGGCGCGCACGCAGCGTGCCGCCCCGGAAGCCGCCCCTCCAGCAGGTACGCCTCGAGGTGACCGTTGACGCACACATTCGGCCCACCCGCGACCCCGTGCGTCCCCGCATCCCGCTCCGTCACCAGCACCGCCCCCGACAGCCGCCGCTGCAACTCCACCGCCCCGGCGTACGGCGTCGCCGCATCCCGTTCCGCCGCCAGAATCAGCGTGGGCGGCACCTCACCCGGCCCGGTCCGCACATCGAGCGGCTCCTGCCGGGGCGCCGGCCAGTACGCGCACGGCAGGTTGGTCCACGCGTTGTCCCACGTCTCGAAGGGCGCCACCCGGGCGAGCCGCGTGTTGTCGCGGTCCCAGACCGTGAAGTCCGTCGGCCAGGGGGCGTCGTTGCACTCCACGGCCGTGTAGACCGCGCTCGCGTTCTCCGCCTCGGCCGCCGCCTCCGTGACCGGCCCGGCCTGCTCGACCAACGGCCTCGGGTCGCCCTTCAGATACGCGGACAGTGCCTGCGCGCGGTGCGGCCAGTAGTCGTCGTAGTACCCGGCCTGCAGGAACGCGCCCTGCAACTGCCGGGGCCCGACCTTCCCGCCCGCCGGCTTCTCGGCGAGCCGCGTCCGCGCCCGCTCGTAGCTGAGCTGCACCTCCTCGGGGGTGTCGCCCAGCCCGTACACGGCGTCGTGCCGCGCGACCCACTCCCGGAAGTCCGCCCAGCGGTCCTCGAACGCGGCCGACTGGTCGAGGTTGTTGCCGTACCAGATCCGCGCGGGGTCCGGGTTCACCGCCGAGTCGAACACCATCCGCCGCACGTGTGAGGGGAACAGCGACGCGTACAGCGCCCCGAAGTAGGTGCCGTACGACGCCCCCATGAACGTCAGCCGGTTCTCCCCGAGCGCGGCGCGCAGCACGTCGAGATCCCGGGCGTTGTTGAGGGAGTTGTAGTGCCGCAGCGCGCCGCCCGCCCGCTCCGCGCAGCCGCGCGCGTACGCCTTCGCCTGCTCGACGCGCTCCCGTTTGTACGCCTCCGAGGGGAACGTGGGTGCCGGTGCGGGGCCCTTGAAGAAGTGCTCGGGGTCCTGGCAGGACAGGGGCGCGGAGCGGCCCACCCCGCGCGGGGCGTAGCCGACCAGGTCGTACGCGGCCGCGACGCGCTTCCACTGCGGCAGCAGGCCGATCAGCGGGAAGTACATGCCGGAGGCGCCGGGCCCGCCCGGGTTGTACACGAGGGCGCCCTGACGGGGCACGCGGCGTTTGCTGTTGCGCGGGTCGCGGTGGGTTGCCGCGACCCGGCTGACGGTGAGCTGGATCTGACGGCCGTCCGGGCGCGCGTAGTCGAGCGGGACGGTCACCGTGCCGCACTCCATGGTGCCCGGCGCGTCCTGCTCCTCGGCGTCCTCGGCGCACTTCCCGAAGCCGATCCCCGCCTTCTCGGCGCGCGCGGCGGCCACCGCGGTGCCGCGCCGCTCGGCCGCCGCCTGCGGAACGCCGGGGACGCCGGGGACGCCGCCCGCCGGGGCGACGGTAAGGGCGGTCAGGAGCAAGGACCCGGCGGCCGAGTAGAGGGCGGCAGCTCTCATCGCGTATCCCTTCGATGCACGGCGGCGACAGAAGGGATGTTTGGTTCGACCGATGGGGAAGGCAAGCACCGCCCGGGGGTGTCGGCGCCAATGCCTCCGTGCGCCCCCGGGGCACGCGGGGCGTCAGTCGCGCGGCTCGTGGTACTCGCGGTGCGCGAAGGCCGCCCGCAGGTTCGGCTCACCGATCGCGCGGACACCTTGTACGGCGACGGAGGTCAGAAACGTACGGTCGTCCCCGCCGCCCCTGGCACGCCGCGTCAGCGCGCCCAGCAACCGCTGCCCGGCCGGTGAGGCCCAGCGCGAGTACGGGTGGACCTCGACCCGCGCGATCGCCAGGCAGCTCAGGGTGAGCGCGAGGGGCAAAGCGAACCAGAGCGCGACCAGGCTGCGCGGCATCTCCGAGGGAACGGGCGCCAGCAGCGCGGCCACACCGAGCGCGAGGACGACCACCGCCGCGAGCCGCACCTGACGCACCCCGGCCGCGACCGTCGTACGTGCCCCGTCGGGCACGGCGAGGCCCGCGCTGACGAGCCGGTCGGCGATGCCGCGCACGGCGTCGGCGGCGGCCGCGGTGGCCCGTACCAGGGCGATGCGGGACTGCCCCTCCGGGCCGATGGCCCCGATGACGGACCGCTCCATGTCGTCCCGCCCGCGCGGGTCCACGACGGTCGCCCACCCGGTGTGGGCGAGCAGCAGCCTGCGCTGCCGCGCCATGGACACCAGCGTCAGGTCGGCGACCCGGCCGGGGCCGCCGGACAGGAACGCCGCCTCGTACAGCGTCAGATCGTGTGCCCGGTCCGTGTCCTCGTCGACGGCCGCCGCCCGTACGGCGGCCAGGCACAGCCGGGTGCACGCCGCCCCGGCGACGGCCCAGGACAACAGCAGAAGAAGGACCCAGAACATGCCGTGTTTCTATGCCAACGGCCCACGCGACGCCATGCCTTGTTCACAATCCGGACGGAGTGTTGTCGGTATGTGACGTTCCGCATGACGGTCAGCTCAGCGACGGGCCCGTCGCGGCAGGCGGAAGCGTGTACGTGGGCGGCGCGGACCCGGCCGGTGCCGGCGTGACCGGAACCACCTCGCCGGGGTTCGGGCCGAAGTCGAGACCGGTCGGGGTGGGGGAGTCGGTGGCCGTCGGCGCGCTCGTCGCCGCCAGGTCCCGGGCCAGGGCGTCGAAGTCGACGTACCCGGTGGCCTCGAGGACCTTGATGTGGTCCAGCACGGTCGTGTTGGCGTCGTCGGCGAGGTCGCGCACCAGCGAGTTCTGGGTACCGGCCCGGACCTGGGCGACGAGGGAGAACACCCGGCCGTGGGCCAGCCGCAGGATGTTGGCGAACCTGCGGTCGTAGTCCGCGCCCTGCGCCGCGTCGAGCTCCCTCAGCCAGCCCTGCTGCTGCTCGTTGGGCTCGTCGGGCAGCGTCAGCCCGAGCCGGGAGGCGACGTTGCGCACCCGCTCGTCCAGGAAGGTGTGCCCTTCGACGAGATGCTGTCCCGCGGTGCGTACGGCCTCCGTCGTGCCCTTCTGCTGCGCCTGCTGACCGGCGGGCAGCTCCCACAGTCCCGCCAGCCGGACCTTGGTGATGAAGTCCTGGTCCAGCGCGGACAGCGGCCCGTACTGCGTCGCCACGGTCTCCGCGTTCAGTACGCCGACATCGGTGCCCGGGCGGTCGCTGTACGACCACAGGGGGAACGCCAGCGCGGCGACGGTCGCCGCCATCCCGGCGATGATGAGTCCGGTGCCACTGAATATGCCTCGGCCTTTGACGGGGGGTCGGGGTCGCATGGTGCCTCCTGCTTGCGGCACCGCACGCTAGTGCGCTTCGGGTGCGGGGTTGGCATATTACTGCGGGGTTTACGCCAACTTCCGTACGGGGGCGAAGCATTGCTTCGAGGGGCATTCGGGGCGAACGGGGGAGCGTGCGCCGGTGGCAAACGGGGGCCAATGCGGCCGAACCGGGTGCTGTTCCGGCCTGAAGTGGCCGTCGTGTTAACCCGAGCACACAGGACAGGCGCGGCCGCGACCTGTCACCTCCGCAGCAGGACCCGCCGGGTGGCCCGGGCGAAGCGGGCCGCAGGTCGCGGTGAGTGCGGCGCCGGCCCCGACCGCTCCAGCCACCACTCCCGCAGCTCCCGCAGCGCCCTCCCCTCCGGCAGCCGCCCGTCGCGAAACGTCCGCTCGGCGAAGTCCAGGGCGTCCTGCCGGTAGCCGCCGGTCATCGCGTGCCGGTGGGCGTACGCCAGGAAAGTCGGCCGATACCGGTCCCCCAGAATCTCCGGCAACTCCGGCGCCACCTTCGCCACCACATCCGCCCGCTTCCCCGCGAGCGCCCGCGCCTGCACCCCCACCCGCACCCGGTCGAACCCCTCCGGCACGGGCGTCCCGGCGACGAGAGCGGACAACAGCGAGGCCTGAGCGAGAGCGAGCCGCTGGCGGGCGGGGTCGGTGGGATGCGCCGCCCCCTGCGAAGCCGACCGGTCGTCGGGCTCCTGGTGTTCCCGGCGTGGGCGGTCGTCGTGCTCCCCGCGTCCCTCGCTCAAGCGCCCGTCGCGCTGCTGAGGCGTCCGCGCGGTCCGGTCGTCGCCCTCCGCCCGCTCCCGGCCCACCTCCGCCGAGGCGTCGTCCGGCTCCGTGCGCGCCGCGCCGGTCGGGGCTCCGGGCTCCGGGCGGGCGTCGCCCGAGGTGCCATCGGGCCGCTGCGCCGTCCGGTTCGGTCGTACGGCGGCTTCCCCGTGCTTGTGGTCCGTCTCCGCCGAGGCGTCGTCCGGCTCCGTGCGGGGCGCGTCGGTCGGGGCGCCGGGCTCCCGGAGCCGGGCCGGCTCGACCTCCGACGCGGGCGCGGTCGCCCTCTCCCTCTCGGCCTCCTGCCGGCCCTCGGCCACCGCCCCCCGAATGGCTGTCAGCTCGCGCTCGAGTTCTGACGGCTCGGGGAAGTTCTCGTCGCGTTCCAGGAGGACTCCCGGTGGGGAGACGCGGGAGGCGAGGTCGGTGAGGATGTCGAGGACGGGCTGGGGGACGGGGTGGGCGTGGCTGTCGTGCCAGACGCCGTCGCGTTCGAAGCCGCCGGCGACATGGACGTAGGCGATGGCCTCCAGAGGAAGCTCGGCCAGCGCCTTGGCGGGGTCCTCCGCGCGGTTGACGTGGTTGGTGTGGAGGTTCGCCACGTCGATCAGCAGCCGCACCCCCGTGCGGTCCGCCAGCTCGTACAGGAACTGCCCCTCGGTCATCTCCTCGCCCGGCCAGGAGATCAACGCCGCGATGTTCTCGACGGCGAGCGGCACGGGCAACGCGTCCTGCGCGATCCGGACGTTCTCGCACAGCACGTCGAGGGCGTCCCGGGTGCGCGGCACGGGCAGCAGGTGGCCGGCCTCCAGCCGCGGGGAGGCGGTCAGCGGGCCGCCCGCCCGGACGAACGCGATGTGCTCGGTGACCAGCGGCGAACCCAGCGCCTCCACCCGCTCCGCGAGCGCGGTCAGCCGACCCGCCTCGGGCCGCTCCGCACCGCCGAGGCCGAGCGCGACACCGTGCGGAACCACGGTCACCCCGCGCTCGCGCAGCCGCGACAGCGAGTCGGGGAGGTGGCCCGGGCACACGTTCTCCGCGACGACCTCGACCCAGTCGATGCCCGGCATCCGTTCCACGGCGTCCGCGATCTCCGGCCGCCAGCCGATTCCCGTCCCCAGTCGCTTCATGGTCCCCTCCCTTTGTGACGGGGGTATGGCCCCGCCGACCGGGACCGAACCGCCGCCCCGGAACCTTCAGAGCAACATTTGAGGTTCGGCCGACGGCGTCAGCAGCTGCCCGCAGATACGCAAGGCAGGCCCCCGGTGTTCAAAGGGAACACAAATGTCAGGCCTTGCGGGCGACCCCGCCGAAGCTGTCCACGTCCCGACGCGCGCCCGCGGCGACCGGCTCGGCACGCCACTCGGCGACCGGGACCAGCCCCGGCTCCAGCAGCTCGAAACCGTCGAAGAACCTGGTCAGTTGCTCGGGGGTGCGGTTGACGCGCGGGTTGTCGCTCGCCTCGTTCCAGCGCTCCACCATCGCCCGCATCTCCGCCGGGTGGAACACCTCCGTGCTGTCGCAGAACACGAGGTAACTTCCCGCGGGCAGGGCGTCCTTGAGGCGTCCGACGGCCGCGTACGCGATCTCGTCGGGCACATGGGCGGCGATGCCGAGCAGCATGAGCGCGACAGGCTGGTCGAAGTCCAGCGTGTCCTCGGCGCCGCTCAGGATCGTCTCCGGTTCGCGCAGGTCGGCGTCGATGTAGGCGGTGGCGCCCTCGGACGTGCTGGTGAGCAGGGTGTGCGCGTGCTGCAGCACCACCGGGTCGTGATCCACGTACACGATCCGCGTCTTCGGGGCGATGCCCTGCGCGACCTCGTGCGTGTTGTCGAGCGTCGGCAGCCCCGTGCCGACGTCGAGGAACTGCCGGATCCCGGCCTGTGCCGCCAGATGCGTGACCGCACGCTTGAGGAACGCCCGCTGGGCGCGCGCGATGTCGACGATCTCCGGGTTCAACTCCCGGATCTGATCGCCGACCTGACGGTCGATCTCGTAGCAGTCCTTCCCGCCCAGCCAGTAGTTCCAGATGCGCGCGGAGTGCGGCACATGGCTGTTGATCAGTGGTCGGTCCAGTGACATGACGACTCCCGAGAAGCGGAACGGCCCTGCGTGGTCAGTGCGTTGCCGCCCTCACCGTAGCCTCATGATCCCCGAGCCCGCCCCGCGACCCCCACCGCTGAGACGCAGCAGACACGGCGGGGCCAGGCGGGTGGTGGCGGTACGGCGCGCCGGAAGCCTGATTCGTGTGCGGCCGGGGACACGGTATGCCGGGACCCGCGACCGGCGGATGCCCCCGGCGGGCGCGCTCGCTGCCGGCCTGACACGCGGGAGAGACGCAGACCCTGGGGACGGCCGTACACGTTCCGCAGACGCGGGACATGATCGGGGACGAACTCTCCGGCGACGAAGCCCTCACCGCGCTGCGGCGCTACGGAGGAGTGCGGCTGCTGGTCGACGCGTTCTCGCGGTTCCGCTACGCGGACGGCTTCACCAACGCGCGCGCCCTCGGCTTCCAGATCGTGCTGGGCATGGTGCCGTTCACCATCGCCCTCGTCGGAGTCGCCACCGCCGCGCACACCGAGAGCGTCGGGCGGATCATCGAGCTGACCCTGGGCAGGATCGTGCCGGGCGCCAGCTCGGCCGTGGTCGAGGAGGCGCTGCGCGGCACGCGGCGCACCGCCCACTCCGACGTCTGGAGCACCGTCGCGCTGTGGCTCGGCCTCGCCTTCTCGGTCCTCAACCTGGCTTCGGCCATGGGCCAGGTGGAACGGGGCGCCAACCGGATCTACGGCATCGAACGCGACCGGCCCTTCCCGCGGAAGTACGGCCGTGCCCTGCTCCTCGCGTTCGCCGCGGGCGTCCCCATGGTCCTGGGGTTCCTCGTCCTCGTCGCGGGCGAGGCCGTCGGCCGCTCGACCGCCGAGGCCTTCGGCTGGGCCGACGTCCCGGCGTGGTGGGGCGCCCTGCGGGTCCCGGTGGGCGCGGCCCTCGCCTGGGTCGCCTCCGCCGTCATCTTCCGCTGGTCGCCGCGCCGGGACCAACCCGGCTACACCTGGCTCGCGTTCGGCTCCGCCGTCCACCTGGTGCTGTGGGTCGGCACCACCTGGCTGCTCACGCTCTACGTCGCCAAGAGCGGATCCTTCGGAGCCGTGTACGGGCCCCTCACCGCCTTCGTCGCCCTCCTGCTGTGGGCCAACCTCACGGGCGTGGCGCTCTTCCTCGGCATCGCCTTCGCCGCGCAACTGGAGGCGGCCCGGGCGGGCCTGACCTCCGCGGTCGAGCCGGACCCCGGGCCGGGTCCCTGAGGCGGCCGTACAACCGCCCTACCGCAGCGCCGGATGGTCCGCGACCACCGTGCAACTGCCCGGCGCGATCTCGGTGAAGCCCGCGTCCCGCACCAACGGCAGTCCACTGCTGGTGAGTTCACCCCATCGACCCGGATCGGCGGTCCGCACCGCGAGCGGGAACCCCGCCTCCCGCCAGGCCGCCCGCTCGGTCTCCGACAGCTCCCACCACGCCAGTTGGGCCCCGTGCCCCGCCTGCGCCATCGCCTTCCCGGCCGACATGCCGAGGTCCGGGCTCATCCACAGCACCGGTGCGCTCGGGTCCGCGTCGACCGGAGGCTCCGGGTCGTCGAGGTCGGTGCCGGACACCTGGAGCCGCGCCAGGTCCTTCGGCCAGCCGTCCAGCGGAACGGGCGGGAACACCCGCACCTGCGCCGCCTTCCCGGTCACCGTGATCCCGGGCAGCACCTCGGCCCGCCGCCACTCGGCCCCACGAGCCCGCCGCACGACCTTCCTGATCCGAGCGTCCTGCCAGTCCCGCACGGCCTGCGCCCACGCGCCGTCACCGAGCGACCGCTCGTCACTGAGCATGACGAGTACGGCACGGGCCGCGGTCTCCAGCGCGTCGGTACGGGCCGGAGGGGCATCCCGCTCTATCCGGACCACCAGGGGCATGACGAACTGCGGCGCTTGGTCACGGGCGCCGGCTTCGGACTGGAAGGGACTCTCACTCACGGGCGCAGAGTACTTGACCCACCAAGGGGCGCGGGCTGTGCCGATGTGCGGCTGCCGCCGCGTGGGCGCGACCTCCACAACACAACCCGCGCGCGCCACGAGATGATGACCCTCATGCATCGCGATCTCCGGCTGGACAACGTGGGCCGCCGATATGCCCTCCGCGGCCCCTGGGTGTTACGCGGCATCGACCTGACCATCACCCCGGGCACCCTCACCCGCGTGGAAGGCACGAACGGCTCCGGCAAATCCACCCTCCTCCGCCTGCTCGCCCGCATCGACGCCCCCACGGAGGGCCGTATCACCGGCCGCCGCCGGACCGCGTACGTCCCGGAGCGCTTCCCCTCCGCCCTCCCCTTCACCCCCCTCGGCTACCTCACCCACCTGGGCGCGGTCCACGGCCTCGCCCGCACCACCGCCGAACGCATCGCAGGCGACTGGCTGGAGCGCTTCGGCGCGACCGCGTACGCCCGCACCCCCATGGCCCAGCTCTCGAAGGGCAGCAGCCAGAAGGTCGCGGTGGCCCAGGCCCTGCTCGCCGAACCGGAGCTGCTGGTCCTCGACGAGGCCTGGACCGGCCTGGACGACGACGCGCGCGCCGAGTTCGAACGGGCGGTCGCCGAGCGCACCGCGGCCGGGGGCGCCGTCGTCTTCGTCGACCACGATCCGCGCCGACTCGCGGGCGCCCCCGACGCCACGTACACCGTGCGCGAGGGCACCCTCGCCCGCCGTACGGAAGCGGAACGCGACACCGCGCCGACCGGCCCCCAGGTGCACGTCGAGGTGCGGGCGCCGGCCGGTGGACCGCCGCCCGCCGAGGCCGCCCGGTGGATCACCGCCGCCGAGGAGACAGCGCCCGGCACCCACCGTCTCACCGTCCCCGCGTCCCACTCGGACGTCGTGCTCCGCGCCCTGCTGACCGCCCGCCCGCCGTGGCACGTGGCGAGCGTCGGGCCGGCACCCGCCACCGCCACCGACGGGAGCGACCGATGACCGCACTCCTGCGCTACCAGGCTTCCCTGCTCGTCCGCTCGCAGCGCTGGCTGCCGCCGTTCATCCTGTACGCGGCGTTCCTGGGCATCGGTGTACAGAGCGGGCAGCCGGTGCTGGACTCGCTGGGCTACACGGCCGCCGCCCTCCTGCCCGTCGCGGCCTGGCTGGTGCGGATCTGTGTGACGAGTGAGCCGCCCGCCGCCCGCGCCCTGGTCGCCGCGGCGGTCGGACCGGCGCGGGCGCACCTGGCGAGCCTGCTGACGGCGGCGGCCGCGTCGGCGGCGCTGGGCGTGGCCGCGACGCTCGTGGTGACGTGGATCAGCGATCCGGTCAGCGCCGACCACCAGCGGCGCGTACCACCCCTCGAAGCAGGCGGTGCCGGTCTGCTGGCCGTCCTGACCTGCGCGCTGCTCGGCACGGCGGTCGGCGCGCTCACCGCGTGGCCCGTGCTGCGCTCGCCCGGCCGGGCGGTCCCGACGCTGCTGCTCGCGGCCCTGCTGACGCTGGT
Organism: Streptomyces sp. NPDC043427; assembly: GCF_056436655.1. Classification (NCBI taxonomy): domain Bacteria; kingdom Bacillati; phylum Actinomycetota; class Actinomycetes; order Kitasatosporales; family Streptomycetaceae; genus Streptomyces; species Streptomyces sp. NPDC043427. Next base: position 75,605 of record NZ_JBWKCC010000011.1, read on the forward strand.
GGTGACGGGTTCCCCGGCGCAGGCCGCCGTCAGCGGCCTGGTCACCGGCTCGCGCTCCGGCACGGTACCGCTGCCCCTGCTGCCGACGGGCGCGGCCGCCGTCCTAGCGGCGGCGGCCTGCGCCGCGGCCTGCGCGCTCACCTCCCGCAGGTCAGCCTGAACAGGCCGTGCGCTGCGCCTCCAGCCACTCACACGCGGGGCACATCGTGATCCCCTTGTACGACTCCGGGTACTCCGTCGGCTCCCGGCACAGCACGCACTCCGCGTACGGAGGCCCATCGGCCGTCGGCGGCCTGGTGGCGTCGATCAAGCAGTAGGCGTTGTCGCTGTCGTCGCTCATGTCTCCAGCGTACGAGCCTCAGTGCCGCCCGCCCGCCGCCCTGATCAGCTCGGACACCTTGACGAACCGAAAGCCCCGCGTGCGCAGCTCGGGCACGATCGTGCGCACGGCCCGCTCGGTCGTCGGGGCGGCGCTGCGGGTGCAGTGCAGGACGACGACGGACCCCGGCCGCACCCCGTCCAGCACCTGCTGGGCCACCGCGTCCGCGTCCGTGGCGAAGGCGTCACCGCCGACCACGTCCCACTGCACCGCCGTCACACCCGTACCGGTCAGCGCCCGCAGTGCCCGTTGGTCGTAACACCCGCCCGGGAAGCGGAAGTACGGCATCGCGCTCGGCACGCCCGCCGCGCGGAAGGCGGTGTACGCCCGCTCCACGTCCGTCCGCATCTTCTCCTCGGAGACGGTGGGCAGGCCGTAGCAGTCGCCGGTGAAGGCGTAGTGGCTGTAGGAGTGGTTGGCGACCTCGAAGAGCGGGTCCCGGCCGATGGAGCGGGCCTCGACGGGGTACTGCTCCGCCCACCGGCCCGTCATGAACACGGTGGCCGGCACCCTCAGTTCCCGTAGCGCGGCGATCAGGCCCGGGTTGTCGAAATGCTCGCCCGCCGCCGCCCTGGGCCCCTGATCGGCGGTCATGTCGGCGTCGAAGGTGAGGGCGACGGTCTTGTCCGTGGTCCGGGGCGCGTTGCTGAAGACGGGGAGCAGACCGGCGGGCCCGGGGGCGAGAGTGGGAGGCCGGGTGACGGTGGCCGTGGGGGCGGGGCGCGGGGCGCGGGGTGCCTCGGGGGCGCTGACCGTGCCGCAGGAGGTGAGAACGGCGGCGCCGAGCGCGCAGAGGACGGTGATACGTCGTACAAGAGGGATCACCGTACGAAAGTAGGGCGATGTTTCTTATATGACCGGCACCCGTGGCCGCCAGGTCACCCGCTCGGAGTCACCCGCGAACAGCGACCAACAGCTCCCGCTCACAGCTCCCGCCCCTCCAGCGGCCGCGTCGCAGGCCCCTGCACCACCTTGCCGTCCGTGTCGAAGCGGGAGCCGTGGCAGGGGCACTCCCAGGCGCGTTCGGCGGAGTTGAAAGCGACGAGACAGCCCAGGTGTGTGCAGCGGGCGGACAGGGCGCGCACCTCGCCCTCCTCGTCGCGGTAGACGGCGACGTGCTTGCCGTGGACGCGGACGACGGCGCCCTCCCCGGGCGGGACGGCGTCCACCTCCGGTGTCGGCCGCAGCCGGTCGCCGACGAAGTGGCCGGCCACCTTCGCCTGCGTCTTGAGGAACGTCGGCGCCTCCCGCACGGCGGAGAGGATGCGGCGCGGGTCGTACAACTCGCTCCACTCGCACCTCTCGCCAGTGATCAGCGCGGTGAGCAGACGGCCCGCCATCACCCCGCCGCTCATCCCCCAGCCGCCGAAGCCGGTGGCGACGTACGCGTGCCGGGCGCCCGGGTGCAGCGGACCGACCATCGGCACCGTGTCGGTGGCGTCGTTGTCCTGCGTGGCCCAGGCGTGGGTGAGGTCGACGCCGGGGAAGCGCTCGGCGGCCCAGTCCGCGAGCCGTTCGAAGCGGGCCGGGGTGTCGCCCGTGCCGGGCGTGAAGTGCTCCCCGGTGACGACGAGCAGCCGCCGCCCGTCCTCGCCGTAGGGGGCCGTCCGGACCGAGCGGGTGCCCTGCTCGGGCGTGATGTACATGCCGTCCGGGTCGTACTCCGTGTCCAGGGCGCCGGCGACGACCAGCTCGCGACGCGGGGAGAGCCGGGTGAACAGCAGGGCACGGTCGAAGATGGGGTAGTGCGTGGCCACGACCACGTCCCGGGCGGCCACCGTCGCCCCGCTGTCCGTCGCCAGGCGGCACGGCTCCCCCTCGTCCAGCCCCACGACGGTGGTGTCCTCGTACAGCCGGCCACCCCGCGCGGCCAGGTCGTCGGCCAGGGCCAGCAGGTACTTGCGCGGATGGAACTGCGCCTGACCGGTCACCCGCACCGCGCCCGCCACCGGGAACGGCAGCCCGGTCTCCGTCACGAACGACGCCGGCAGCCCCGCCTCCCGCGCGGCCTCGGCCTCCGCCCGCACCTCCGTGACCCGGCTCGGGTCGTGCACGTACGTGTAGGCGCTCCTGCGCTCCCACTCGCAGTCGACGCCCAGCTCGTCCGCGATCTCGGCGACGTGCTCGACGGCCTCCGTCTGGGAGCGGGCGTACAGCCGCGCCCCCTCCGTGCCGCGCGTGCGCCGCAGCCTGTCGTAGATCAGTGTGTGCAGCGCGGTGAGCTTGGCGGTCGTGTGTCCGGTGACCCCGGCGGCGATCCGCCCGGCCTCCAGCACGGCCACGGACCGCCCCGCCCGCGCCAGCTCCCACGCCGTGCTCAGCCCCGCGATCCCGGCGCCGATCACGGCCACGTCCACGCGCAGGTCCTCCGCCAGGGGAGGGCGCGACGGCCCCGGAGCCGTCTCCAACCAGTACGAGCCCTTGACGTGCCGGTAGTCGGTCATGCGGGCCGAGTACCCCCTCAGCCGCTCTTCAGCAGCTGTTCCCGGCAGTCGGCCACGTCGAAATCCGGCTCCGGATAGCGCGGGTCCAGCTCCTGAAGGTGTTCGAGGAGAAGCGTGCCGACCGCCCAGTCGCGGTACCACTTGTGGTCGGCCGGGACCAGGTACCAGGGGGCGGTGGGGGTCGAGCAACGCTCCACGGCGATCTCGTACGCCTCCTGGTACGCGGGCCAGCGGGCGCGTTCGGCGATGTCGCCCGGGTCGAACTTCCAGCGCTTGCGGGGGTTGTCGAGGCGCTTGAGGAGGCGGCGCTTCTGCTCGTCGTAGGAGATGTGCAGGAAGCACTTGATCAGGGTGACGCCCTCGTCGGCGAGGGACTGCTCGAAGTGGTTGATCTCGCCGTAGCGGTGACCGAGCTCGCCGGGCGGGGCCAGGCCGTGGACGCGGGCGATGAGGACGTCCTCGTAGTGCGAGCGGTCGAAGATGCCGATCTCGCCCGCCTGCGGGAGCGCCCTGCGGATGCGCCACAGGAACGGGTGCTCCCGCTCCTCGGGTGTCGGCGCCTTGAACGCCTTGATCCGGCAGCCGGCCGGGTTGAGCATGCCGATGACGTGCTTGAGCGTGCCGCCCTTGCCGCTGGTGTCCATGCCCTGGAGCACCAGCAGGACCCGGCGCCGGTCACCGGCCGAGCCCGCCGCCCACAGGCGTTCCTGCAGTTCGGCCAGGCGGTCCCCGGTGCGGGCGGTGGCCTCGCGGGCCGCCGCCTTGTCCGCCGGGCCGCCGGGGTGCGCGGCGGCGTCGTAGGCGGACAGGTCGACCGGCTCGCCCACGGGCAGGCGCAACAGCTCCCGGAGCCCTTCCGCCGGCTGTTCGGTCACCGCGCACCCCTTCCGGTGCTGCTCCTGAGGCTTGTCAGGTCAGCGCCATGGTCCCGTCACCGCGAACGTCGTCCCCGGTGTGTAGCAGTTGACGTACATCGTCTCTCCGCCAGGGGCGAAGGTGACACCTGCGAACTCGCCCCATTCCGGTTCCTGCGGGGTACCGATGTTCTGGCGGCCGCGGGCCATCGCGTACACCTCGCCGCGGCGGGTCACGCCGAAGACGTGCTGGGCGCCGTCGCCGTCCTCGCAGACCATGAGGCCGCCGCCGGGGGCGAGGCAGATGTTGTCGGGGGACTCGCCGGGGAGCTGGACGTCGGTGTCCGGGCCGAAGACGACCACCAGCGTCAGCCGGCGGCGCGCCGGGTCGTAGCGCCACACCTGACCGCAGTGGTCGGCGGCCGAGCCCTCCTCGGCGATGGCGAACGACGACACGAAGTACACACAGCTGCCGCCCCAGTAGCACCCCTCCAACTTCTGCGCGTGGGTGATGCCCCCTCGGCCGTAGTCCTGCAGCCGCGTGGGCGTCCCGGCGGCCAGCGGGTCCGGTACGTCGACCCACTCGATGCCGTCGAAGGTGGCTCCCGTCTCCTGGATCGACGACAGGTCGGGTACGCCCGGTACACGCATCGCCTGGAGTCTGCCGCCCGCGCGCAGCGAACCGACGCCGCCGAGCGGCTTGTTCGGCAGGAAGCGGTAGAAGAGGCCGAAGGGCCGGTCGAACGCGTCCTCCGTCTCGTACACGATGCCCCGGTACGGATCGATCGCGACCGCCTCGTGCTGGAAGCGGCCCATCGCGGTCAGCGGTACGGCACCGGTGCGCCGGGGGTGCGTCGGGTCGACCTCGAAGATGAAGCCGTGGTCCTTGGTGTACCCGTTGGTGCCGGCCTTGTCCTCGGTCTCCTCGCAGGTCAGCCAGGTGCCCCAGGGGCTCGGCCCGCCCGCGCAGTTGACGGCCGTACCGGCGATCGCGACCCGTTCGGAGAGCACGTCGCCGTCGGCGTCCAGCGTCAGGGCCGTACAGCCGCCCTTGCCGGCCGGGTCGTAGGTCAGGCCCTCGACGGTCGGGACGGAGAACGTCGCCGTCGGGCGGTTCTCGTGGTTGCGGACCAGATGGACGCGACCGTGCCGGCCGGGCAGCGCGGTCATGCCGTCGGGGTGGGACGGGACCGGGCCCTCGCCGGAGCGCAGCGGGTCGCCCTCGCGGGACAGCACCCGATAGCGGAATCCTTTCGGCAGGTCGAGCAGACCGTCGGGGTCGGGCACGAGGGGGCCGTAGCCCGTGTGACCCAGGGGCTGCGCGGCGGCGGTGTTCGCGAAGAGGTCGGAGAGGTTTCCGGCGAAGGCGATCGAGACGCCCAACGCCCCGGTGCGGGCGAGCAACTGACGTCGTGTGGAACCACTGCGGATGGACATGGGGCAACCTTCCTGCTGGCGGACAGGACTGTGACCCCGCTGTGTGTATCACGCGCAGTCGATCACCGGAACCACGCCTGTAGCACGTGTCACGGGTCGAGGCTCTGCCGCCCGGGCGTCTGCGGCGGCTCCACCTGAGGCGTCTGCGGCGAGGACTGGTGCGGCGTCTGCGGCTGTGTCTGTGTCTGCTGTGTCTGTGTCAGCGGCGCCCGCTCCAGGAACCGCAGCAGCTCCACCGGGAACGGCAGCACCAGCGTCGAGTTCTTCTCGGCGGCCACCGCCACCACCGTCTGCAGCAGCCGCAGCTGGAGCGCGGCGGGCTCTTCGGACATCGCGTGCGCCGCCTCGGCCAGCTTCTTCGACGCCTGGAGTTCGGCGTCGGCGTTGATGATCCGGGCCCGCCGTTCGCGGTCGGCCTCGGCCTGCCGGGCCATGGACCGCTTCATCGATTCCGGCAGCGACACGTCCTTGATCTCGACGCGGTCGATCTGCACACCCCACCCGACGGCCGGGCTGTCGATCATCAGCTCCAGGCCCTCGTTGAGCTTCTCCCGGTTCGACAGCAGGTCGTCCAGCTCGCTCTTGCCGATGATGGAACGCAGCGAGGTCTGCGCCATCTGCGAGACGGCGAAGCGGTAGTCCTCGACGTTGATGATCGCGGCGGCCGCGTCCACGACCCGGAAGTACACGACGGCGTCGACCCGCACGGTCACGTTGTCGCGGGTGATGCCCTCCTGGGCGGGAATGGGCATCGTCACGATCTGCAGGTTGACCTTGTGCAGCCGGTCCACGGCCGGAACGACGAGGGTGAACCCCGGCGCGCGCACCTGACCGCGCGCCCGTCCCAGCCGGAAGACCACCCCGCGCTCGTACTGCTTCACGACACGCGCGGCGGCCCCCAGATACACGACGCCCGCGGCACCGACCGCCGCGGCCGCCCCCAGCAGCTCAGGGAGCATGGCGACCTCCTCGTAGAGAGGCCCTGTATGTCTGCTCCTGCAACGATATGCCCGGCCCGAGACCCTGGTCGAGCCCAGGGATCTCGGGCCGGGCTCCGGCGTTCGCCTAGGCCGGCTCCGTCACCTTCACCGGTTCCGTGCCGACCGCGCTGTGCCGCTCGGCCCAGTTCTCCAGCGCCGTACGGCAGGCGTGGTCCAGGTGGTGCAGGCCGGACAGGTCCAGCTCCACCGGCCGGTCCTGGGGCAGCGACTCCAGGCTGTCGAGGATCTTCGGCAGCTTGAGGAAGGTCGCGTTGCCCGACAGGTACGCCTGGATCGGGCCCGCGCCCTTGTCGACGACCTCCAGCCGGACGTGCGAGGCCTCCCAGGCCGTCTTGACGACGGCCAGCGCGAGACCGATGAGCACGCCCTCGAACATGCTGACCGCGACGATCGACACGGCCGTGACGACGAGTATCAGCGCCTCACCGCGGTGCTCACGCCACAGACCGACGATCTGCTGTACGGGGATGAGCTTGGCGCCGGCGTGCACCAGGATGCCCGCCAGGGCCGGGATCGGGATGTACGCCAGCACGTCGGGCAGCAGCGCCGCGAACAGCAGCAGCCACACGCCGTGCATCACCCGCGACGCCTTCGTCCGCGCGCCCGCCCGGACGTTGGCCGAGCTGCGCACGATCACCGCGGTCATGGGCAGCGCGCCGAGCACACCGCACACCGCGTTGCCCGCGCCCTGCGCCACCAGTTCCTTGTCGTACTCGGTGCGCGGACCGTCGTGCAGCCGGTCCACCGCCGCCGCGCTGAACAGCGACTCGGCGGACGCGATCAGCGTGAAGGCGACGACGGTGCCGATCAGCCCGACGTTCGCGAGCTCGCCGAACCCGCCCAGTGACGGCGGCTGGACGGAGCCCAGCAGGCCCTGTACCTCGACGGTGGCCACCGGCAGGCTGAACACCAGGACGGCCAGCGTCGCGAGGCCCACCGCGGCGAGCGGACCGGGGACCGTACGCAGCTGCTTCGGCATGCGCGGCCACAGCACCAGCACGGCTATGGTGCCCGCGCCGACCGCCAGCGAGATGAGCGCCTCGGTGTTGCCGAGGGCGCCGAACAGCGCCTCCGGCAGACCGGCGATCTTCGCCAGACCGGACTCCGGGGCCTTGTCGCCGATCACCGAGTACAGCTGTCCGGCGATCAGCACGAGGCCGATTCCGGCCAGCATGCCCTCGACGACGGAGACCGAGATGGCCCGGAAGTAGCGCCCCAGCTTCAGGACGCCCATGAGGATCTGCAGGGCTCCGGTCAGGAGCACGATCACACCGAGGACGGGCAGCCCGAACTCCTGCACCGCCTCGAAGACCAGCACGGTCAGACCCGCGGCCGGCCCGGACACCTGCAGGCTGCTGCCGCGCATGAGCCCGGTGACGATGCCGCCCACGATGCCCGTGATGAGCCCGAGTTCGGCCGGCACACCGGAGGCGACGGCCACGCCGACGCACAGCGGCAGCGCGACCAGGAACACCACGAGGGAGGCCGCGAAATCCTCCTTGAGGTGGGGGAACTTGCTCTGCTTAGTTGCTTGCTGAATCGTCTGCTCGCTCATGGGGGCCCTCACAGAGCCTCGAAGGAGTCGGTTTCCGCGCGGTGTTCGCGGACGGCACCGGTGTGCACCTCGTAGTACCAGCCGCGCACCCGCAGCTGGTCGTTGGCCAGCCGCTTCTCCACGCACGGGTAGGAACGCAGGCGCAGCAGCTGGGCGAGCACGTGGTTCTGCACGGCTGAGGCGACGGTCGGGTCGGCGGTGTCCACCGCTCCCGGCTCGTCGGCGGCGTGCGCGAGCCAGTCGCGGACGGCGGGCACGGCCTCGAGGTCGTCACCGCGGACCAGGGCGCCGACGGCACCGCAGTGCGAGTGACCGCAGACGACGATGTCCTGGACGCCGAGGACCTCCACGGCGTACTCGATGGTGGCGGCCTCGCCGGTGGGGCGGTCGGAGCCGTAGGGGGGAACGATGTTGCCCGCTGTGCGCAGTTCGAAGAGCTCTCCGGGACGGGCGCCCGTGATCAGGGCGGGGACGACCCGGGAGTCGGAGCAGGTGATGAACAGCACCTGTGGGGACTGGCCTTGGGCGAGTTTGGCGAACTCCTCAGGGCGCTGTCCGAACGTACGGGCGTTGTCGATGAGGGGCTGCATGACGTGGTGACTCCTCCTGGCGCGCCGTGGGGGCGCGTCGGACGTGCAGGACAGGGTGGGGGGAACCGCGCTGCTGTCAGCAGCGGAAGACCTGGAGCGCTGCCGGAGTATGGGCGGTCGAGGATCTCGACAGCCGTTGGTCCGTGGGACCGGGCACGGTCTGCCTGCGGTCGGGCGCGGGGTCCTGAGCCCGCAGGGGGCGCTCGGGCGCCTGGGACGCCGAGTCGGCCGTGGCCCGGAAACGGTCGCGGGTGCGCGCCGGGCTGGTCGTGCCGCCCGTGTGGGGGCAGTTGCTGTTTGTCACCCGCTCGTCGCGCAGCGCGCTGCCCTTGGGTTTGTTTCCGGGCTGAGCCTTGGCCTCGACCTGACGGGATGTGTGCGCGTGTGCGAAGGACGGCGTGGTGGTGAAGAAGGGGAGCGCGAGCAGGACGGCGGCGAGGATCGAAACCAGGGTCCGGGCCGTCGTACCTCGGAACATGCGCCTCCCTTCCGACATTCACGCCTCTAGTCCAGACCAACGATTGGTCAACGACTGGTCAAGAAACACGGTAACCCTGCGAAGTTGTTTGCAGGGTTAACTCGACGTTTCGAGTTCAAGAGAGCGTGAAAAGCGCGGGTTCTCTGGCTTGATCTTGCCCTTGACTCGGGGCGCGCGCTCGGTTATTGACTTCGGGCAGGCGTTCGATCAGGCGTGCTCGACGAGCCGCTTGGCGTCCCGCGCCAGCGCGGTGAGCCGGGAGATCGCCCGGAAGTACTTCTTGCGGTAGCCGCCGTTCAGCATCTCCTCGCTGAACAGCTGGTCGAAGGGCAGCCCCGCGGCCAGCACCGGCACCTCACGGTCGTAGAGCCGGTCGGCGAGGACGACGAGTCGGAGGGCCGTCGACTGGTCGGGCACCGGCTGGACGTCGGTGAGACAGACGGCCTTCAGGCCGTCCGTCAACGCGCCGTACCGGCTGGGGTGGACGCGGGCGAGGTGCTCGAGAAGGTGCGGGAAGTCGTCGAGGGAGGCGCCCTCGGTGGCGTACGCCGCCTTGGTCACCTCCTCGTCCGAGTACGGCGCCGGAGCCTCGGGCAGGCCGCGGTGGCGGTAGTCCTCGCCGTCGATGCGCAGCGCGCGGAAGTGCGCCGACAAGCCCTGGATCTCGCGCAGGAAGTCGGCGGCCGCGAACCGGCCCTCGCCGAGCTTGCCCGGCAGGGTGTTGGAGGTGGCGGCGAGCGCGACACCCGCGTCCACGAGCTTGCCCAGCAGCGTCGAGACCAGGACGGTGTCCCCGGGGTCGTCCAGCTCGAACTCATCGATGCACAGCAGCCGGTGGCCGGAGAGGGTCTGCACCGTCTGCTGGAAGCCGAGCGCGCCGACGAGGTTGGTGAGCTCGACGAACGTGCCGAACGCCTTCAGTTCCGGCTCGGCGGGGGTGGCGTGCCACAGGGAGGCCAGCAGGTGGGTCTTGCCGACGCCGTAGCCGCCGTCCAGATAGACACCGCGCGGCCCGGCGGGCGCCTTGGGCGCCTTGGCCTTCCCGAAGCCGAACAACCCGCGCCTTCCGGCACCGCTCGCGTGCGCCCCGCCGAGCCCGCCCGCGAAGCCCTCCAGGACCCGGACGGCCTCGGTCTGGCTGGGCTGCTTCGGGTCCGGGATGTACGTGCTGAAGCGCACCGAGTCGAACCGCGGGGGCGGCACCATCTCGGCGACCAGCCGGTCGGCGGGGACGTACGGCTCACGGGTGCACAGGGACACGGGGGCCGCGTCGGCTATCGGGCTGAGACCGGAGGACGCCTGGGCGGAGGTGGAGGAGGACACGGTTACCCATGCTAGAGGGCGTGCCACACTGCACAGATGCGACGCCTGTTCCCTGTGACCGACCAGACAGCGACGAAGGCCTCCGATGAAGGTGGCGTGGGGGAGGTGCCGGGGGCGCCCGTCGGGGCCTCGGGGGCCGGTGGCGGCAGTGCCGGGGCCGCCGGGGGCGAATCCGGTGCCGGCGATTCCGGGGCTCTGGAGACCGGTGGGGTCGGTGGGGTGTTCGGGGCCGGGAGCTTCGGGGAGGCATCCGGGGCCGGGACCGCCGGGGAGGCCTCCGGTGCGGGGAGCCCCGGTGCGGCCACTGGGGGCGGTGGCGCCGGTGAGGCCCCTGCGGTCGATTCCGGCCATGGTGGCTTTCCCGGGGGCGATCTCGTCGACCGGGAGTGGAGCCTCGACGAGCTCGCCGCCGCGTACGCCTATCCGCAGGCCGGGCCCGGCGGGCGGGAGCCGTGGCTGCGGGCCAACATGGTGTCCACGCTCGACGGCGCCGCCCAGCACGACGGCCGCTCGCAGCCCATCTCCAACGCGACCGACATGCGCATCTTCGGCACCCTGCGCGGACTCGCGGACGTGGTGGTCGTCGGCGCGGAAACGGTGCGCCAGGAGGGCTACCGTCCGGCACGTGTGCGCGCGGAGTTCGCCCGGCTGCGGGAGGCCGCGGGGCAGAGCCCGGCCCCGGCGATCGCGGTGGTCAGCGCGAGCCTGGAGCTGGACTTCACCCTCCCCCTGTTCACCTCGCCGGTGACCCCCACCCTGGTCCTGACGGGCGCCGCGGCGTCCCCGGACCGGGTCGCGACCGCGGAGAAGGCCGGCGCCCGCGTGGTGATCGCCGGTGACGGCGTCGGCGTGGAACCCGACCGCGCCGTACGGGCCCTCGCCGACCTCGGCCACACCCGGCAGCTCACCGAGGGCGGCCCGCGGCTGCTGGGGCAGTTCGTGGCGGCCGGAGTGCTCGACGAACTCTGCCTGACCATCTCCCCGCTGCTCAGCGCCGGTGACGCGCAGCGCATCGCGGGCGGGCCGTCGGTGGCGGTGCCGCGACACTTCGAGCTGGTGTCCCTGCTGGAGGAGGCCGGGTTCCTGTTCAGCCGCTACCGTCGGTCCTGAATGCGGTGGAATGTTCCATTCCGGTTGCCGCGAGCATGCCTGGCACGGCCCACGCAGGGAAGAGGGTCCACGGGAACCTCGTAGGAAAAGGGGCGCTGGTGTTCACAAGCGTTTTGATGATCGAGAAGGCCCTGACGTCCGCCGACGTGGAGTTCGTCACCACCTTGCACGGGGACGAGCAGGTGTACTTCCACGTGCTGCTCCAGCCGCGCGGCGACCAGGCGGACCGGCTGCTGAGAGCCATCGACGACGTCGCGCTCGGCGAGCTCGACGAGGCGGCGCGGGAGCGGGAGACACCGGAGGGCGAGGAGGCGAAGGGCTTCGGGGAACGAGCCCTCGATGTGTCCCTGCACGCTCTGCACGCAGCCGGCAGTGAGGCACAGGGGCGGCTGGTCGAGGACCATCCGCTGGATGCGCTGAAGTCCCTGGTGGGGGAGGTCGGGGCGGACGAGGTGATCGTGCTGACCGATCCCCACTACGTGGAGGAGTTCTTCCATCGGGACTGGGCTTCCCGGGCTCGGCACAAGGTGGGGGTGCCGGTGTTGAAGCTGTTCTCGCACAGCAAGGCATAGGGCTCTGCCGGTCGGCGGGTGCGCGCTGGTGGAGGATTGCTCGCGCAGTTCCCCGCGCCCCTCGGTCGGCCACAGCGGGCCCGCGCAATAAGGTGGGACTTTCACTGTCGTACCGCACCTTGGGAGACACACACATGGCACCCGGCCTTCCTACCGCCATGGAACGACCGCACTTCATCGGCATCGGTGGGGCCGGGATGTCCGGGATCGCCAAGATCCTGGCGCAGCGTGGGGCCAAGGTGGCCGGGAGTGACGCCAAGGAGTCGGAGACTGCCGCGGCGCTGCGGGCGCTGGGCGCCACCGTGCACATCGGGCACGCGGCCGAGCATCTCGCCGACGACGCCACCTGCGTGGTCGTCTCGTCGGCGATCCGCGCCGACAACCCCGAGCTGGCCCGCGCGGCCGAGCTGGGCATCCCGGTGGTGCACCGGTCGGACGCGCTCGCGCGGCTGATGGACGGGCTGAGGCCGATCGCGGTCGCCGGTACGCACGGCAAGACCACCACGACGTCCATGCTGGCGGTGTCGCTGTCCGAGCTGGGGCTGAACCCGTCGTACGCGATCGGTGGCGACCTGGACGCGCCCGGCTCCAACGCGCTGCACGGCGAGGGGGAGATCTTCGTCGCGGAGGCGGACGAATCGGACCGCAGCTTCCACAAGTACGCGCCCGAGGTCGCGATCGTCCTCAACGTCGAGCTGGACCACCATGCCAACTACGCCTCGATGGACGAGATCTACGAGTCCTTCGAGACCTTCGCGGGCCGGATCGTGCCCGGCGGCACGCTGGTGATCTCGGCGGACCACGAGGGCGCGCGGGAGCTGACGCGGCGGCTGGCCGGTTCGGTGCGGACGGTGACGTACGGAGAGGCGCAGGACGCCGACGTGCGGGTCCTGTCGGTGGTCGCGCAGGGGCTGAAGAGCGAGGTCACCGTCCTGCTGGACGGGCGGGAGCTCACCTTCGCGGTCTCCGTGCCGGGCCGTCACTACGCGCACAACGCGGTGGCCGCGCTGGCCGCCGGCGCGGCGCTGGGTGTCCCCGCCGAGGAGCTGGCGCCCGCGGTGGCCGCGTACACGGGCGTCAAGCGGCGCCTTCAGCTCAAGGGCGAGGCCGCGGGCGTCCAGGTCATCGACTCCTACGCCCACCACCCGACCGAGATGACGGCCGACCTGGAGGCGATGCGGGCGGCGGCCGGCGAGGCACGCATCCTGGTCGTCTTCCAGCCTCACCTCTTCTCCCGCACCCAGGAACTGGGCAAGGAGATGGGCCAGTCGCTGGCCCTGGCGGACGCGTCGGTCGTCCTGGACATCTACCCGGCCCGTGAGGACCCGGTCCCCGGTGTGACCAGCGAGCTGATCATCGAGGCGGCGCGGGCGGCGGGCGCGGACGTGACGGCGGTGCACGACAAGGACGAGGTGCCGGCGGTGATCGCGGGAATGGCGCGGGCGGGTGATCTCGTTCTCACCATGGGCGCGGGCGATGTCACCGACCTCGGTCCGCGGATCCTGGACCGTCTCGCAGCGAAGTAACACACGTAAGGGGTTGGCCTTCATGTCGTACGACGTCGACAAGCCTGACGAGCAGTGGCGGGCGGAGCTGACCCCGGCCGAGTACGCGGTGCTGCGGCAGGCCGGCACGGAGCCCGCCTTCACCGGTGAGTACACCGACACCAAGACGCGGGGCGTGTACGCCTGCCGGGCCTGCGGCGCCGAGCTGTTCACCTCGGACACCAAGTTCGAGTCCCACTGCGGCTGGCCCTCCTTCTTCGACCCGAAGGACAGCGACGCGGTCGAACTCATCGAGGACCGCACCTACGGCATGGTCCGCACGGAGGTGCGGTGCGCCCGCTGCGGCTCCCATCTCGGCCACGTGTTCGAGGGTGAGGGGTATCCGACGCCGACGGACCAGCGGTACTGCATCAACAGCATCTCGCTGCGGCTGACGGCGGACGAGGGCTGACGCGGGCTCCCGCACTTTCCGGGCGGTTCGGGCGCGCGCGCACTATCGTCCAGTGCGGACGGCACGACGAGGGGGGGGCCGAGCGATGCGTTTTCTGTTCGTCCACGGCACGGGGGTGCGCAGCGAACGGCACGACAAGCTGTTCGGGCGGGTCCGGGACCGTCTCCTCGAGCGGTTCACCGAGGCCACGGTGACCTCCTGCTTCTGGGGGGAGGCGTTCGGGGTGCCCGTGGGCACGGGGAGCTCTTCGGTCCCCGGGAACCGTGGGACCCGCGCCGTGGGCGACGAGGCGGTGGCTCCGCCGGACCAGGAGGCGGCCGAGTGGGCGCTGCTCCTGGCCGACCCGCTGTGCGAACTGCGGGTGCTCGCCGACATCGGGGGCGCCTCCTCGGACGACGGACTCGGCCTCCCGGGGGTGCGTGCGGCGGGCTCCGAGGTGCTGGACCTGTTGGCGAAGTTCCCGGCAGACCCCGAGGAGTCGGACGAACTCGGCGGGCTGCTGCGGAGCACCGACCTGGCCCGCCACTACCCTCGCGCCGTGCAGACCGTCCTGACCTCGGACGAGGCGGGCCGTGCCGCTGCGCACGCCCTTGAGGAGCCAGAGGCCCGGGAGCTGGCCGCCGCGGTCGCCCGAGCCCTCGTGGCGGACGCCCTGGCCCGGGCCGGCGCCGACGCGGAGTGCACGGGTGCGGAGCGGGACCGGATGGTCGAGGTGATCCGGGCCAGGCTCGGAGGCGACGCGCGGTATCCCGGTGGCCGGGCGGCGGCGGTGCTCGGGAATCTCGCCCTGCGCGTCACGACCCAGCCCGCCCTCAATCTGTGGCGTGGGTCGATCACGGGGAAGGCCACCCCGTTCGTCGGGGACATCCTCCGCTACCAGGCCAGAGGGCAGGCCCTGCGCGACCACCTGCACCGCACGATCACCGCCGACGAGCCGACCGTGCTGATCGGACACAGCCTGGGCGGAGTCGCGCTCGTCGACCTGCTCGCGCAGAGCGCCGCGCGGGGCGAGCCCCTCCGGGGCCCGCGGCTTCTGGTGACCGTCGGCTCCCAGGCCCCGTTCCTGCACGCGCTGGGCGCGCTCACCGGTCTGGAGCCGGGCGAGCCACTGCCGTCCGGTTTCCCTCGCTGGCTCAACATCTACGACCGGCAGGACCTGCTGGCTTTTCTCGCCGAACCGGTCTTCCCCGACGACCCCAGGGTCACCGACCACGAGGTGAGCAGCCGACAGCCGTTTCCTCCGAGCCACGGCGCGTACTGGAAGCTCGGTGGCGTCTACGAGGGGATCGCGCGAGCCGTGGCGGAGACCGGGTGACCGACCGGAACGGCATCGTCCCCTCCACCTTCGGCCCGGAACGGACGTTCGCGCTCGTTGTCGGCGTCGAGCAGTACGCGCTCACTCCGCGCTGGAACCTGCGCGGCCCGGCACGCGACGCGCTGCGGTTCACCCAGTGGCTCACCGGCCCCGGACAGGTGCCGCCGGACAACGTCCGGCTGCTGCTGTCACCGCTGCACCCGGAAAGCCTGGACTGGTCGGCCACCGCGCAGCTCGCCGCCCTGGAGGACCGGTGGCGGCCCGCGACCGAGGACAACGTGCGCAACGCACTGTTCCGTGAACTCCCCGAGTGCGACGGCGACATGCTGTGGATCTACTGGGCCGGGCACGGCTTCCAGGGGAAGCGCGGCCTGATGCTGCCGTGCGCCGACGCCTACAAAGGGGAGATCCGGCACCTCAACCTGGACTCCGCGCTGGGCTGGTGGCGCACCGACCTGGTGAGGAGCGGCTGCTTCACCCGCCAGGCGGCTCTGCTCGACGCATGCCGCGTCGAGGTGCCACGAGGCAGCGCGCTGAACTTCGGCAGTTTCGACTACGGCGGCGGCACCGTCCGCACCCGACGGCACCAGTTCGAGCTGTACGCCTCCCGCGAGGGCGAGGCCGCGAAGAACGACGCGGAACGCGCGGCGGGCCAGTTCACCGATGTCCTGCTCGCCGAACTCGCCGAACGGACTTTGCACGACTGCATAGCCGACCTCCCGGAGATCGGCCGCCAGGTCTACCGGCGCTTCGAGGAACTGCGCCGGAACAACGAGGCATGGCAGCTCCCGCAGTTCATCAGGGACCGCGACTGGGACGGGTGCTCTTTCCTCGACGACGGCCCCCAGTCGCCCCCGTCGGCCGCCACCCGGCTCGACCAGCCCGCCTGGGACGGCCTCGGACCGCTGTTCGCGGACCGTTCCCTGCCCCGGCACACCTTCGACGCCTACACCTGGGCGTTCACCATCACGGGTTGCGCGACTCCCGTCCACGCCGGGCTTCCCGGCAAGAGCCTGATCGACATCGCCCTCGACCTCGACGATCGGCAGGGCCGCCGGGAGGGCACCCCGCTGACCCTGCCGTTCGTGCGCTTCCTGGCCGACCGCGCCCGGGCCACCGACCCCGACTGGGCGACCCGGCTGAACGACTGGGTGGAGGACACCCGGCGACGGCTGGACGCGCCGCCCCTGCCGCCGCCTCCGTCCCCGGCCCGCAGCACCGTGCTGCACCTGCGGCTGGAGCCCGCCCCCGACGGCGACGACCTCTACCTGGCCCGCATGTGGCTGCGCCGGGACACCACCACCGCGATCTGGGAGTCGGAGGACCACCCGCTCACCCTCGACCAGGTGCGGGAGGAGCTGTGCCGTCAACTGAAGCGCGCGGCACAGGCGTTCGGCGTCGCCTCGGCCCTGGAGGCGAACGCCGTCGAACGCGTCGAGTTCCACGTGCCGTTCGAGCTGCTGGACGTCCCCTTCGACCAGTGGGCCATGCCGGGCCGGCGCGGCCGGACACGCCCCCTCGGTGTGCAGCACCAGGTCGTCGTCCGCTGCCCGGAGGAACGGGACGACGCGCGCGCCGCCTGGGTGCGCAAGTGGAGCTGGCTGGAGGCACAGGGCGGTACGTTCCCGGACGCCGTACACGTGGTGGCGGACCATCAGGTGACCGACACCCTCGGTGTGGACCTCGGCATCGCGGAGGCACCCGCCTGCGTGGTGGCCTCGGGAAGCCGGACGCAGGACGTGCTCGACGCGGTGCTGGAGGGCGGCGTACCGGTGACGGTGTGGTGGCGCGACGGCGGGCAGTCGACGGGCGGGGCCGAGGCGGCGGAGCTGGCCGCGCTGCTCACACCCGCCGACGACGGCACACCGACGACGAACGTGCTGACCCTGCCCCGGCAGGTTCACGCCCTGCGCCGTGAGCGGGCCGCGGCCCCGGCGGCAGGCGCTGCCGGCAGCCGACTGGCGCTGCTGTGGGACGATCCCGACCACCCGATGGACGTCCGGTCCCTGCACGGCCCGGAAGCGGCGGACCCATCCCGACCATGAAGGAACCAGGGGGTGCCCCGATGGCGGGGACGGAGCAGGACTGGTGGCTCTACCAGGGAGCCGGCACCACCGAGGAGCGCCGCGAGCGGCTGAAGGCCACGCCCGCGCCGCCATGGCGCGAGTTCTCCGACACGCCCGATCCGTCCTGCCCGCCGCCGGCCTGCGAGGGCGAGGCATGGGAGCGGACCCTGAAGCGAGGTGAGGGATACGTCCCTGACGACGAGGAGACCGATGTCGTCAACACCGCCCTGTACCTGCGCAGGCCGCTCCTCGTCACCGGCAAGCCGGGCGTCGGCAAGTCGACCCTGGCCCACAGCATCGCGGCGGACCTGGGGCTCGGACCCGTGCTGCACTGGCCCATCACCAGCCGCATGGTCCGGCGCGACGGCCTCTATCTCTACGACGCCATCGGCCGTCTCCAGGAGGCCAACCTGCACCGGGCGCTCACGACAACGGCCGACCCGGCGGGCCCACTGTCTGCCGCCGGGGAAGAAGCCGGCGGGGAGACGGCGGACGAGGAAGGGCAGAAGCTCTCGTCGATCGCGCGGTTCCTGCGGCTGGGCCCGCTCGGCACCGCGCTGCTGCCCCAGGAACAGCCCAGGGTGCTGCTGATCGACGAGATCGACAAGAGCGACATCGACCTCCCCGGAGATCTGCTCACCCTGTTCGAGGACGGCGGATTCGAGATCCCCGAACTGGCGCGCGTGGCAGGCGAACAGCCCGAGGTGGCCATCGCCACAGACGACGCGCAGGACAGATACGTGACGATCCGGCGCGGCCGTGTGCAGTGCCGTTACTTCCCCGTCGTGGTGCTGACGAGCAACGGCGAGCGGGAATTCCCCCCGGCCTTCCTGCGCCGCTGCGTACGCCTCGACCTCAAGGCACCGGACAAGAAGAAGCTGGCCCGCATCGTGCGCCGACGGCTCGGCGTCGACGTGGAGGAGTCGACCGAATACCAGCAGCTGCTCAAGGACTTCCTCGACCGCAGCGCCGACGGGGACCTGGCGACGGACCAGCTCCTCAACGCCATCCAGCTCCGGCTCAGCAGGACCTGGACGAACCCCGCGGACCACGAACGGTTCCTCGCCACCGTGATGCGGCACCTGACGGGGCCCACGGCGTGAGCGGCCCACGGCGTCCCCTCCGTCGCAACCGAGTCGACACGTGATCGAGGAGCTGCTCGCCGCGTTCGCCGAGGACGGCACGGACGTCGGCGTGGACGAGGTCGCCGACATCCTGTGGCTGGCGGCCCGGGTGGGCGCCGCCCGCACCCCGCGCACCGAGCCGCCCGCCCCCGAGCCGCCGCTCCCGGAAACCGGCCCGCGACGGCCACCCGCGCCCGCCCGCGAGGCGGAGGCGAAGCTCTTCACCAGGAAGTCCGCGACGACAGCACAGGAGCCCGAACGGGACGGTGCGCGCTGGGGCGTGCCGCTGCGCGTACCGCGTGCCGCCTCAGTGCGCGACCCGCTCGGCCTCATGCGTTCACTGCGGCCCCTGGGGCGGCGGGCCATCGGCGGCCCGGGCGACCGGCTGGACGAACAGGCGACCGTGGAGCGCAGCGTCGAGCAGCAGCTCCCGTGCCCGGTGCTGCTCCCCGCCGAGAGCAGATGGCTGGACCTGGCACTTGTCGTCGACACGCACCACTCGATGTTCCTGTGGGCCGACCTGGTCGACGAACTGCGCAGCGTCCTGACCAGCAGTGGCGTCTTCCGCGACGTCCGGACGTGGTACCTGTCCGGCACGGCCGACACCGGGAGGCCCGGGGTGGCCCACGGGCGCGGCGCCCCGCCGCGGAACCCGGCGGAGATCGCCGACCCGTCGGGGCACCGGCTGATCCTGGTGGTCACGGACACCGTGGCCGACGGCTGGGGGCAGGGAGCGCTGCACGACGTGCTGCGTCACTGGAGCGGACACAACTCGGTGGCCGTCCTCAACGTCCTGCCGGAACGGCTGTGGTCCCGCGCCGCCGTCCGCCCGGTGTCGCTGTCACTGCGCGCCGACCGCCCGGCCGGGCCCACCCGGTCCTGGCAGCGTGCCGCCGCACCACGTCGCACCCGTGCACGGCGCCGCCGCGGCCCCGCGCCGACGGCCGCGACACCGCCCGTGGTGCCCGTGGTCTCCGCGTCCCCGCGGAGCCTCACGCGACTCGCCCGTCTCGTCTCCGGCGACACCGGCTGGCACCGCCTGGCCTGCCTGAGCCTGGACGCGCGACAGGCCGACGGCACCGGTACGGAGCCGTCGGTTGTACGCCCCACCATGGACGGCGACACCGGCGAGGGGCCGTCGGTTGTACGCCCCACCATGGACGGCGACATCGGCACGGAGCCCTCGGTCACGCCCCCCACCACTGACGGCACCTACGACCCGCTGGTGGTCGTGGAACGCTTTCGGGCGGGCGCTTCCCCCACAGCCCAGCGACTCGCCGCCTACCTGGCGGCGGTGCCGCTGACCCTGCCCGTCATGTCCCTCGTACGTCACTCCCTCCTGCCCGGTTCCGAGCACGGCCACCTCGCCGAGGTGGCCCTCGGCGGGCTGTTCGAGCCATGGGGTACGACCGGTGTCGACATGCCGCCCGACGACCTGACGTTCGACTTCCTGCCAGGTGTGCGCGACGCGCTGCTCGGCTCCCAGCTCCGCGGTGACGTGGCCGCCGTGCGGGAGCTGGTCCGGCAGAGCGTCTGGGACCACCTCGACCGGGGCCAGGGCACCGGCAGGGAATTCACGGCGACCCGGGTCGGCCGGGGCACGACCGGTCGGCGCCGGGTCGGCGCGGAGCAGGAGGCCTTCGCCGAGTGGCGGCCGAGCGGGACGGTGCCGGAAGCCGGGCCTGGGGAGACGGACCACCCGGTCGGCCCACCGCCGACCGGCCTCGCCAGCCGGTTGGTCCGTATCGCACCCCTGTTCTCCACCGGCGGCGACGGCGCTGTCGGTCTCCTCCTGTCACCGAACCTGGTGCTCACCTGCCTGCTGGCCCGGGCGGGCGGAGACCCGGGGTACGTCGTGAGTGTCGACGGCCGGAGCACCCACGCCTGGGCCGTCTGGAACGAGGGCCGTACGCCCGGTGCCGCCCTGCTCCTCACCCAGGAGGACATCCTCGACGAGGACACGTGGGCGCGACGCGCCCCGGAGCGGCTCCGCTGGACGTCACACGGGGCCTCCGCACCGGTGCCGGTGGACATCGACGCCTTCTCCGAGGCCGGAGATCCGGTCCGGCTGGGCGCAGAGACGCACCCGGCGGGAAATGTGCTGAAGGTCGACATCACCGCACCCCACCCCACGACGGGGTGGCCGCAGCTCGCGGGGGCACCCCTGTCCAGGGACGGCGAGTTCAGCGGCCTGATCGTGGGGAGGGACCGGACGGGGGAGAGGCTGGTCGCGCTGTCCGCGAGCCGGTTGCTCGATGACGAGGCCTTTCGGGACGTGCTCGACCGGGCCGGTCATCCTCCGTACGGACCGGCGGCGGGCCCGCTGCGCGTGGCCGTTGAAATCAAGCTGTGGGAGAGGCGATCCGGCTTCAACAACAACGGGGAACGGGCCGAGCATGAAGTGGCTGACCTGCTCGTCGAGTTGATGGCCGACGCGGAGGTCGACGGCACGGTCGCACGGCAGGGCGGGCCGGGCAGGCCCGATCTGCTCGTTCACCTGGACGCTCCGTCCGCCCTGCCCGGCCTCGGCCGCCTCCTTGCCGCATTGCCCGACAGGCTTGCCGAGTACAGCGACCGGACAGGTGCCGGGATGACCCTCGTCATGGCGGTCGCGCAGGAGTCAGAGGGCCGGGATGCCGCTGCGTTGCTCAGGCACCCGGGCTTCCGCGACCGGCATGCCGGGATGATGTCGAGGCTGGGCGAAGGCCCGCTGCTGCTCGCCGTGTCCCCCCTGGTGCACTTGCGCTTGATCGAGGCCCTGCATCCGGAACTCGAATTCGGGTTGTTCATCCCGATCGGCGGCTTGGGGCCCGGTGCCCCCATCGGCTGGTTCCGGACCAGCGACTGCGTACGCTTCGGACGCGCCCTCGCGGTGCTTACGGAGGCGGGCGCCCTTCGGACTCGCTGCGGCTTCGGAGCGGACGGCACCGACGGCGGGGGCTGCGTCGGGCGGGCGTTGCCGGGTTACGAGGCCTGCCTGGAGCATGTGTCGGTCGAGGAGCGTAGGCGCTACCTGGCCACCCTGCCCTCCGGGGCGTCGGTCGACTTCTCCGGCACGACCTTCTCGGAGGCTCTGTTGGCGGAGCTCCTGGGGGCGCTCGCGGATCCGGACCTCACGCTCCACCCCGTCCTGGGGCGAGCGGTCTTCGACCGGGCCCACTTCAGCGACGGCTGCGATTTCCGGGGAGTCGAGTTCTTCGAGGCGCGGTTCGACCGGGCCGTGTTCACGGGGCATGCCCGTTTTTCCGGGGCCCTCTTCCAGGGCACCGTCTCGTTCGATCGTGCCGTGTTCAGCGACCGAGCCGACTTCGACACGGCCGCATTCAGGGCCGATGCCTCCGTGTGCCATGCGCTCTTCGAAGGTCGGGCGAGCTTCACCGAGGCCCGGTTCAGCAGCACGGCCTCCTTCGACTACAGCCGTTTTCGTGATGCGGCACTGTGGACGCGGACACATTTCGGAGGGGAGGCCTCCTTCGCTCACACCGTGTTCGAAGACTTGGTCGACTTCAGGTCAGCGGAGTTCGACGGGTCGGTCGACACCGCGGACATGCGCGTTGCAGACGGCTCCGTGACCGGCCTCCTCGCCGCCGGAGACACTGACGAGTCGGCCTACCTGCGCAGGCTGATCGGCTCGGCGCGGGCCGTGGTGGTCGGCTTCGACGGGACCCTCTGCCGGTTCTTCGCCGGGCGCGGTCCCGTGCACATGGCCCGCGAACTCGCCGAATGGCTCCGCGCGAGTGGCCTGAGCGCGCTGCTCCCGGCCGGTGACGCGGTCGACCCCTATGCCCTGCTGAGCGACATCTCCCGCAGGCTTCCAGGCAGTGATCTGGTCATGGAACTGGAGGAGCGTCTGACGGAGCAGGAGCTGCGAGCCGTGACCACGGCCCATCCGATCGCATACGCGGATCCCCTGCTCCGGTCGTTGCCGGAAATGGGGACGCCGGTGGCCGTCGTGACCCACTGCTCCACGAGGGCAGTGCAGGCCTACCTGGACAGCCGGGCGCTGGCCTCCGCGGTCGGGCACGTCTGTGGCCGCTCCTCGAGCAGCGAAACCCTTCTCTCGCCGAGCATGCTTCGGGCCGTGAGCGCCCTGCGTATCGACCCGGACCAGGCCCTCATGATCGGCGCCACGCTCGCCGACTACCGGGCGAGCCGGCAGGCCGGCATCCGGTTCCTCGGGCTCGCGCGTGACGACAGGGAGGCCGAGCGGCTGCGCGCGGAGGGAGCGGACGCGGTCGTCCGTTCCTTGGAACCTGTCCTGGCCGCGATCCGGGACATCGCCACCGGCCGGCCCTCGTCCGACTGACCCTGCCTGGTGTGGTGAATCGGTAAGCCATGACCTGGTTGACTTTCGGCTAGGTCAACCAGAGGATCCGGGGGTGACCCACACCGCGCACGACACCGTCGGTCCTTGCCTTCCCTCCGCTCTGGACGAGGCGGCGCACCGCTGCCTGGTCGCGGGGTTCGAGGGCACCACGACCGTCCCCGACACGCTGAAGCGGCTCATCGACCGCGGGCTGGGCGGGGTCATTCTGTTCACCCGGAACGTGCGGGACGCGCGGCAGGTCCGCGAACTCACCGACACGTTGCGGGCGTTGCGTCCGGATCTGCTCGTAGCGATCGACAACGAGGGCGGCGGGATCGGGCACCTGGTGGGCGCGGGCGCGCCCGAGGTGCCCGGCTCGTGGGCGCTCGGCGTCGTCGACGACCCCGCCCTCACCGCCCGCTGCGCCGACGCGCTCGCCGGACACCTCGCCTCGCTCGGCATCACCGCCTCCTACGCCCCCGTCGCCGACGTCCAGCGCCGGCCGGAGAACCCGATCGTGCGCACCCGCTCCTTCGGCGCCGACCCCGAGCTGGTCTCCCGGCATCTGCGTGCCTGGATCGCCGCGACCGAGGCACGTGGCGTCGCCTCGTGCGCCAAGCACTTCCCCGGCCACGGCGGCACCGTCACCGACAGCCACCACGAGACGGCGGTCGATCCACGTTCGTACGACGCGCTCGACCTCGCTCCCTTCCGGGCGGCGGTCGACGCGGGGGTGCCGATGCTGATGAGCGCGCACGTCGTCTTTCCGGCGCTCGACCCCGATCGTCCCGCCACCCTCAGCCCCGGCATCCTGGGCGGGCTGCTGCGGGACGAGATCGGCTTCGACGGGGTGCTGGTCAGCGACGCGCTGGAGATGAAGGCCATCGCCGAGCGCTACGGCGAGGCGGCGGGCGCGCGGCTCGCGCTCGGTGCCGGGGCGGACCAGGTCATCGTCGCCGTACCGGATCTGGCCACCACGCTGGCCTGCCGGGACGAGGTGCTCGACGCGCTGTACGCCGGGGAGCTTTCGGCGGAGCGGGTGGAGGAGGCCGCGGGGCGGGTACGGCGGCTGGCGGAGCGGTACGCGGTCCGGGCCGGGGCCGGTGTGGTGGCCGGCGGGCCGGCGGGTGCGGGCGCCGTGAGTGTCGGGGCGACCGGGCTCGGGGTGTTGGGCGTGGGGTCCGTGGGCGGGGAGTCGGGTGCCGCGGTCTCCTGGGACGTCAGCGCCGGGATGACGGCGGCGCGGCGGGCTGTGCGCCGTCGGGAGCCGCTCCCGGCGGCCGTGCCCGGCGCCCATGTCGTCGACCTCTTCCCGCCGCCCCACCCCGCCCTCAACTGGGGCGGCGAGGACCTGCTCACCGAGCTGCGCGCCCTCGACCCGACCGCCACGGGGACGGCCGTAGCCGGGGAGCCGGAGAGCGCCGAGGCCGTCGTGGACACGGCGCTGCGTGCCGCCGAGGGGCGTCCGCTGGTGGTGGCCGTGTGCGATGCCGGGCTGCACCCCTGGCAGCGCCGCCTACGCGCCGCGCTCCTGGTGGCCCGGCCGGACGCGGTGCGGGTGTCGACCGGGTTGCCGGAGGCGGCGGACGGTGCGGGGGTCGTCTGCTCGTACGGGCGGGGGCGGGCGAATCTGCGGGCGGTGGCGGAGGTGTTGGCGGGCGTGTGACCGTCACTCCGGGCGCAGCAACTCCTTGATTCCGCGTGCCGCGAGGTGGTCCGGGTCGTCCGCCTGCTCGGCCAGTACCACCGCCGGGCGGGCACCCTCGGTGCGCAGACGCATCCAGGTGTCGAAGAAGGTGCCGCCCGGGCCGGACACCGAGCGGGTGGAGCGGGTGCAGTCCAGGACGAGGGCCGCGTCCCGGGGTGCGGGCGGGGCGGCATCGGTGCGCAGGACGGTGATCGTGTCGGCCAGGGCCTCGGCGATCGGTTTGGGGCGGCCGGCGGAGTCGAAGAGGCCGAGGGTGTACTCGAGTTCGGGGTAGTCGGCCAGGGCGCGGTCCACGTCGTGGGAGCACCACCAGGTCATGCCCCACAGGTCCGTGCAGTCGGCCGCGTTCCGCAGGGTCGCGCGGGCGAAGTCCGGGGCGTCGGCCGCCGGGATGTGCGGTTCGGGCGCGCCGGTCTCCTGGACCCAGACCGGGCGGGTTGGATCGGTGGCGTAGGCCTTGGCGAGCTCCACGCCGTACTCGGCGAGGTGCCGCACCTGCGGGGAGCGGGGACCGTACCGGCGGGCGCAGTCGCCGGAGAACACCCAGGGGTGGACGGTGGTCAGGTCGCCCTTGCGGGCGGAGGCCTCCGGGGTGAAGGGGTGGTCGTCGCCGTACCAGGCGGCGTCGTACGCGGAGTGCGTGACCAGGCCGCCGTCCCTGCCCAGGCCGTCGCGTGCGGCCGTGAGCAGCGTGTCGAGGTAGTGGTCGACCTCGTCCGGGCTGACCGGGTTGTGCTCGACCAGGTTGTTCAGCTCGTTGCCGAGCTGGAGCCCGAGGACGTTCGGGCGGCCGGCGAGGGCGCGGCCGAGCGTGCGCAGGAGGCCGGCCTGGGCCTCGATCGCCTCTGGATCGCTGAAGACGTTGCGGTGGTGCCAGGTGCGGGTCCACTCCGGGTAGAAGTCGAAGCTCGACAGATGGCCCTGGACGCCGTCCACGAGGACGTCGAGGTTGAACTCCGCCGCCAGGTCGACGAGTTGCGTGATCTGGTCAACGGCGGCGGGGCGGATGAGAGTACGGTTCGGCTGGAGGAGCGGCCACAGGTGGAAGACCCGGACGTGGTCCAGGCCGAGTCCGGCGATCTGCGCCAGATCTTCACGCGCGTGTGCCGAATCGAAATCGTGCCAGGAGTGGAACCAGCCCCGTCGAGGCGTGTAATTGACGCCAAACCGGAGCGGCGGTGCGGGCGCGGTGGACGCGTGGGGAGCGGCGATGGGGTCCTCCTCCGGTCAGGCTTGTCTCTGCCGAATGTATCAACCACCATGGGCGCCAATGAATAATGATTTGAACCAGGATTTCGCCGCCGGTGCGCACGCCGATGTATACGTCGTGGGTGTCGACGCCGGTGGCACCCGGACCCGCGCGGTCCTGGCCGCCGTGGAGGGCGGCGGGCCGCTGGGTGAGGGCAGCGGGGGGCCGGGGAACGCGCTGACCGTGCCGGTGCCGCAGCTCACCGAGCATCTCGTGGAGGCGGTGGGGCGGGCGGTGCCGGAACGGCTGCGGGGGCGTGTGGTCGCCGTGGCGGGCGGCTTCGCGGGCGCCGCGCGCACGGCGGACGAGCCGGGCCGGGGCAGGGCGGAGGCCGCCCTCTCCGCGGCCTTGGCGCGGCTGGGCATCACCACGACCGCGATCGAGATCCACAGCGACATCGAGGCCGCGTTCGCCTCCGCGCCCGGGCATCCCGCCGACGGGATCGCGCTCGTGGGTGGGACCGGGGCGGTCGCGGCCCGGATCGAGAACCGGGTGTGCGGGGCGACGGCGGGCGGTGACGGGTGGCTCCTCGGCGACGACGGCAGCGGCTTCTGGATCGGCCGGGAGGCAGCCCGGGCCGCCCTCCGCATGGCGGACGGCCGCGGCAGCCCTACGGCGCTGGCCGGTCCCGTTGGGCGGGAGCTGGGAGTGCCGGGGGAGGTGTTGCCGGACGAGGCCGGATCGGGGGACGGTTCGCGGGACTGGCTGGCCGGCGGTGTGTTGCCGGGAGAGGTCTCGCTGGGGGACGCGCTGGCGGGGGAGGCCCCCAGGGGGCACGGACTGCCGTGCGGCCGTGAAGGCGCCCCGCGCTGGACCCGGGCGCAGCGCGCGGCCTACCGCATGCATGTGCTGCCCGCCGTGATGGACCGTCCGCCGGTCCAGCTCGCCCGCCTCGCCCCGCTGGTGACGCTGGCCGCCCAGGACAAGGACCCCGTCGCCGAGGCGATCCTCCAGGAGGCGGCCGACCATCTCGCCGACACCGTCGAGGCGTTGGCACCCCGCCCCGGTGAGCGGCTCGTCGTCACGGGCGGCCTGCTCGGCCCCGACGGCCCCCTCCTGACCCCCCTCACCCACCGCCTCCGCCCCCTCGGCCTCACGATCGACCGCGTCACCGACGGCTCCCAGGGCGCGCTGGCCCTGGCCCGCCTCACTCTCTCCGCCAAGGACTGACACCCCCACGCAAAGGACCACCGCCATGCCCACCCCACCCCACCCGCCCGACCCGGCCGAGCCGCCACCTGTGACGGCGGGTACGGCTGAGGTGTCGGGTTCGGCAGCGGGCCCGGCTGAGGCCTCACCCTCGGCGGTGGATGTGGCTGAGGTGCTGGGTTCGGTAGCGGGCCGCGCCGAGGCCTCACCTTCGGCGGCGGACTCGGCTGACGCGTCGGGTTCGGCGGTCGGGTTGCCCGGTGTTCTGCGCCGGGCGGCTCGCCGGCCGGCGGCTTCGGGTCCGGCCGGGGGCTCGGTTGAGGTGTCGGGTTCGGCGGCTGGCGTGGCTGACGCTCTGCACCCCGCGGGCGACCGGGCGGAGGCGTCACCTCGTGCGTCGGGTGCGGTTGAGGTGTCGGGTTCGGCGGCTGGCGTGGCTGACGCTCTGCACCCCGCGGGCGACCGGGCGGAGGCGTCACCTCGTGCGTCGGGTGCGGTTG
>NZ_JBWKCC010000011.1:102819-246845 GCF_056436655.1 Streptomyces sp. NPDC043427
GAGGTGTCGGGTTCGGCGGCTGGCGTGGCCGACGCTCTGCACCCCGCGGGCGACCGGGCCGACGCTCCGCGGTTCGACTCGTATCCCGCGGCCGACGCGGCGGCTGGGCACCCCTGCTCGTCGGCCCACGGGGACTCGCGCGCCACCGGGGCCTGCACCGGCGCCATCCGCCACGGAGGCTCGGCCCTCCCCCCGTACCGCGACCCCAGCACCCCCCTCCCCGCCCGCGTCGCCGACCTCCTCTCCCGTATGACCCTCCGCGAGAAGGTCGGGCAGCTCAACCAGCGGATGTACGGCTGGGACGCCTATCGGCGCACCGCCGACGGGGGCTTCGAGATCACCGAGGCCCTGCGTGCCGAGACGGACCGCTTCGAGGGGCTCGGGGCGCTCTACGGGCTGATGCGGGCCGACGCCTGGTCCGGGGTCGGGCACGGCAGTGGGCCCGGGGTGGCGGACAGCGCGGGCCTCGCCGACCTCGTGCAGCGGCATGTCGTCGAGCGCAGTCGGCTCGGCATTCCCGCGCTGTTCGTCGAAGAGGTACCGCACGGCCACATGGCCCTGGACGGCACCGTCCTGCCGGTGAACCTCGCCGTCGGCGCCACCTGGGACCCGGAGCTGTACGAGCGAGCCGCCGCCCACGCCGCTGCCGAACTGCGGGCCCGCGGCGGGCACGTGGCGCTGGTCTCCGCGCTGGACATCGCGCGCGACCCGCGCTGGGGCCGTACGGAGGAGTGCTTCGGCGAGGACCCGTACCTGGCCGCCCGGCTCACCGAGGCACTGGTGCGGGGCATGCAGGGGGAGCTCGGAGAACCCGACGACGCGTGCTTCGCCGCCGACAAGGCCCCCGTCGTCCTCAAGCACTTCGCCGGTCAGGGCGCCACCGTCGGCGGCCGCAACTCCGCGGAGTCCGAGCTCGGCCCGCGTGAGCTGCACGAGATCCACCTGCCCGCCGCCCGGGCCGGCGTCCGCGCCGGGGCCGCCGCCGTGATGGCCGCGTACAACGAGGTGGACGGCCTGCCGTGCTGCGGAAACCGTGCCCTGCTCGACGGGCTCCTGCGACAGCGGTGGGGATTCGACGGGCTGGTCATGGCGGACGGTCTCGCCGTGGACCGGCTGGCCCGCGTCACCGGGGACAAGGTCTCCGCCGGCGCTCTCGCCCTCGACGCGGGTGTCGACCTGAGCCTGTGGGACGAGGGCTTCACGCATCTGGAGGAGGCGGTCGAGCGGGGGCTGGTCGGCGAGGAGGCCGTCGACGCCGCCGTGGCCCGCGTACTGCGCCTGAAGTTCCGGCTCGGGCTGTTCGAGCGGCCGTACGGCCCGCACACGCCCCCGCCGTCGGCCGAGCGCGGGCGCGAGCTGAGCACCGCGCTCGCCCGCGCCGCCGTCACGCTCCTCCACAACGACCGTTGCGTACTCCCGATCCGCCCCGACGTCTCCCGGATCGCGGTGCTGGGCCCCCACGCGGCCACCACCGCCCACCAGCTCGGTGACTACACCGCCCCCCAACTCCCCGGCACCGGATGCACCGTGCTGGACGCGCTGCGCCGGCTGGCCCCACCCGGCACCGCCGTACGGCACACCCGCGGCTGCGCCCTCACCGGCGACGACCGCACGGGCATCCCCGAGGCGGTCGCCGCGGCCGCCGCCTCCGACCTGGCCGTCCTGGTCCTGGGCGGCAGCAGCGCCCGTACGCCCGACACGGAGTTCGACGCCAACGGGGCCGCGCGCAAGGCCGTCTCGGAGATGACCTGTGGCGAGGGCGTCGACCTCGCCGGACTGCGCCTGGGCCCCGCCCAGCACGCGCTCCTCGACGCGGTCACCGCGACCGGTACGCCCACCGTGGTCGTCCTCGTCCAGGGCCGCCCGCACGCCGTCCCCGAGGCGGCGGACCACACGGCCGCGCTGCTCACCGCCTGGTATCCGGGGCCCTGGGGCGGCGAGGCGATCGCCGAGGTGCTGCTCGGGCGCGCGGAACCGGTCGGCCGTCTGCCGGTCTCCGTCCCGCGCTCGGCGACTCAACTCCCCGTGTACTACAACCACAAGGACACCGAGTACGGCGGCTACGTCGACGACAGCGCCGAGCCGCTGTACTCCTTCGGGCACGGGCTGTCGTACACGAGTTTCGCGTACGGCCCGCCGCGTGCGGACGGGCGAACCGTCCGCGTCGACGTCACCAACACCGGGCTGCGCCACGGCCGTACCGTCGCGCAGCTCTACATCCGCCGCCTGCGGGCCCCTGTCTGGCCCCGCACCCTCGAACTCCGCGGCTTCCAGGCCGTCGACCTCGCGCCGGGCGAGACCCGCACGCTTGCCTTCCCCCAGGTCGGCGCCGGTTCGCAGAGCACGGTGGAGATCCGCGTCGCCGAGTCGGCGCGGGCGGCACTCACCGCCGTACCGACTCAGAGTTTCACGGCGCCGGACGACACTCCTCTGTAGAACCACCGCTGGGTGATCACGAACAGCACCAGCACCGGAATCACCGAGATCACCGAACCCGCCATCACCAGGCGCTGGTCGTAGCCGAACGACGACGACTGCAACCGTGCCAGCCCGAGCGTCAGCGTGAAGTGGTCCTCGGTGCGCAGCACGATCAGCGGCCACAGGAAGTCGTCCCAGGCGCTGATGAACGTGTTGATGGTGACGACGAGGAGCGCGCCGTACGCGGACGGCAGGTACAGGTACCGGAACCGCTTCCACTCGCCCGCGCCGTCGAGCATCGCCGCGTCCTCGATCTCGCGCGGGACGGCGAGGAACGCGGCCCGCATGATGAGGACGTTGATCGCGGCGACGAAACCGGGCAGCCACACGCCGGCCAGGTGGTCGACCAGGCCCAGGTCCCGGACGCTGAGGAACAGGGAGACCATGATCGACTCGAAGGGGAACATCATGGAGGCCATCAGCAGCACCCACACCAGCTTGCGGCCCTTCCAGCCGGGCTTGGAGAGCATGTAGCCGGCCAGCGTGGAGAAGACGAGCTGGCTGCCGATCGACAGGAGCGCCACGACCAGGCTGTTGGCGATGTACGTCCACACCGGGACCTGGTCGAAGACCTGCCGATAGGCCCGCAGCGACGGATGGTGCGGGAAGAGCGAGGCGCCCGCGCCGAACACGTCCTCGCCGGCGCCCTTGAGCGACGACAGCACCTGCCACAGCAGCGGGCCGACGGTGATCCCGAGGACGAAGAGCAACAGCAGGTAGCGCACGACGAGTTCGCGGGGGCGGCCGTAGTCCCGCCAGCGCGGCATGAGGCGGCGCTTGTCCACGGCCGTGGTCATCCCTCGTCCTCCTTCGTCAGGCGCTGTGCGATGAGTGTCAGGCCCAGGGTGAGGACGAAGAGGGCGACGCTGACCGCGGAGCCGTAGCCCGCGTTTCCGGTGAGCGGGTCCAGGCCGACGTCCCGGATGTAGAACGGCAGCGTGCGGTCCGCGCCGCCGGGACCGCCGGTGGAGCCGCCGAGCATGTAGATCTCGGTGAAGACGCGCAGCGAGCCGATGCCGGTGAGGGTGCCGACCAGCATCATCGAGGTCCGTACGCCGGGCACGGTGACGTGCCAGAAGCGGCGCACGGCGCCCGCGCCGTCCACGGCGGCGGCCTCGTGCAGTTCCTTGGGCACGTTCCCCAGCGCGGCCAGGTAGAAGATCATGTACCAGCCGAGGCCCTTCCACAGCGTCAGGCCCATCGCCGACAGCAGGATCAGCCACGAGTCGGAGAGGAAGGGAATGGCGGACCGGATCAAGTGGGCTTTCTGCAGCCAGGTGTTGACCAGGCCCTGGTCGGCCAGCAGCCACTGCCAGCTCAGGCCGACGACCACGCTGGAGGCGAGGACGGGCGTGTAGAAGGCGGAGCGGAAGAAGCCGATGCCGGGCAGGTTCTTCTCGACCAGGACGGCCAGCAGCAGCGGCAGCAGCACCATCAGGGGGACGACGATCAGCGCGTACAGCAGGCTGTTGCGGGTGGCGAGCCAGAAGTCGGAGTCGCCGAACATCCGGGTGTAGTTGTCCAGGCCCACGAAGGACGCGGCGCCGCCGAGCGGCTTGGCGTCGGTGAAGGACAGCAGGAGCGTGTTCAGGAACGGATACACCCCGAACACCGTCACGCCGATGATCGCCGGCGCCATCCACAGCCAGGGCAGCCACCAGCGGCGGTAGAGCGCGGCGCCGCCCGCGTCGGCGCTGGGGCCGGGCAGCACCGCCCGGAGCCTGCGCCACCGGGCGGGGCGCCCGGTGGCCGGGGCGCCCGTGTCCGATGCGGTGGGCACGGGCGCCGATGACAGTGTCGTCATCGTCAGCTGCCCTGCGCAATCAGCGCGTTCGCCTTCGACTGGGCCTCGTCGAGGGCGTCCTGGGCGCTCTTCTTGCCCTGCATGGCGAGCTGCACCTGCGCTGAGATGGCGTTGAGCTCACCGGGCGTGAGGGCGATCTCGTCGGCGGTCGCGGTCTGGCGATCGCTCGCCACGATCTTGCGGGCCTGCGCGAACGGGTCGTCGCCCTGGACCGACTGGAAGAACGGGTCGTTCAGGGAGGCGGTGGTGGACGGGAAGATGACGACGTTCGGGTCCTTCGCCCACTCCAGCTGGTTCGGGGCGTTCGTCAGGAACTGCGCGAAGGCCAGCGCGGTCGAGGCGTTCTTGCTGGTGGACGCGGTGCCGATGTACTGCGGGGCGCCGACGGTGTGGCCGAGGGCGTCCAGCATGTAGCGGGCGACGCCGGTCGTCTTGTAGACGCTCGGGTTGTTCTGCTGGATGAAGCGCAGGAAGTTGGGGTTGGTGGAGCCGTAGACCAGCTTGCCCTGGCCGTAGACCGTCGACGGGTCCTGGTTGGAGGAGAGCGAGTCGCGCGGCATGGCGCCCGCCTTGTAGAGCTTGGTCATGCCCTCGACCCACTGGGCGGTCTTCGGGTCGTCGGCGAAGGTGAACTTCTTGCCGTCGGCGGTGAGCACCTTGACGCCCATCTGCTGCCAGTCGGCGGGGATGCGCAGCTGGGGGTTGGCGAGGAAGGCGTAGTACTTGCCGTCGGAGACCTTGGCGATCTTCTCGGCGTCGTCGAAGAGACCGAGGATGGTCGTCGGAGGTTTGGCCGGGTCGAGGCCCGCCTCCTTCAGCAGATCGTTGTTGAAGGTCTGCACCATGCCGCCGGAGTACCAGGGCAGGACGCTGTGCACGTCGGTGCCGGAGGAGTCGGGGAAGGTGCTCGACTGCCACATCGCGGTGGTGAACGGCTTGCCCGCGTCGGGCGCCTTCTTGTCCAGGTTCAGCAGGTAGCCGTTCTTGGTGAGCGCGATCGCGGTGTTGACGTTGATGTTCACCACGTCGGGCAGGGTGCAGGCCTGGGCGTCGGCGACCAGCCGCTGGGTGAAGGTGGCGTCGCCCGGGTCGTCGATCCACTTGACGCTCGTGCCGGGGTGCGCCTTCTCGAACGCCTTGATGACGCCGTTGAAGTAGCCGCTGAAGTCTTTCTTCAGGTTGGTGGTCTGGAAGGTGATCTTGCCCTTCACCTCGCCGGTGAGCTTCCCCGATCCGACGTTGCCCTTGGCCACCTTGCACCCGCCGGCGGTGGCGGAGCCGTCGCCGGACCCGCCACCGGACAGGCCGCAGCCAGCGGCCGTCAACGTCAGGGTGACGAGACAGGTGAGGGTTCCGGTCAGTCTTCTCGCACGCATAGCTGCTGCCTCCTGCTGGTTCAAATCACCAACTCTGACCCCGGTTGATGAAAAGGTGGACCAGAATTCATCGGAGGTCAATGGGTTGCCGTGTTGCGTTTCGGTTCCGTCGTCAGATGGGCGCGAAGGGAGCGCGATCAGTGCCGGTGTTCGTGGTCCGGGTGGGACGGGTCGCCCGGGTGCTCGTGCCCGGTGGCGTACACCACCCCCGAGCGGGCCCGGTCCAGCCAGTCGAAGAAGGCCCGTCGGCCCGCCGTGCGTCGCAGCTCGCGTGCGATGCCGTCGCGGGCGCGTTCGTAGGGCAGGAAGTCCTCCGGGGCCGCCCCGCCGAACGGGTCGATGCCCCGACGCAGTGCCTCGGGAGTGAGGAAGCGGTCCGGGTTGCGGTCGTAGTAGTCGCGTACGGCCGACTCCGGGACCTCCTGCTCGCGCTCCAGCTCGGCCAGCAGGGCGCGCGCGGCCGGGGAGTGGGCGAGCGCCGCCGCGACGATGCTGCCGAGGTCGGCGACGTCCGTACCGGCCACCGCGAGCACCCGGGACGGTGAGACCTCGTCGGGCGGCGCGAGCCCGCGTTCCTCGCAGGTCCTGCGGGCGAGTTCGTCGGTGACGACGACCTGGGTCGCCCAGCGCCGCCGCTGCCGCTCGGCCCGGGCGAGCGCCTCGGGGCGCGCCTCGCCATCACGGGCGGGGACGGCCGTGAGCAGGGCATCCACCCGGGCCCTGGGGACGGCCTCACCGTGCACCAGGGCGGCGTGCTCCGCGTGTGCCGGTCCATGGGCCCCGTGTCCGTTCACGGTGTCACCTCCACCGGTACCGCCTCCGTGTACGCCACACAGCCGTGCCAGGCGAGCTTCGCCATCAGCCAGTACGTGCCCGGCGGCACCGCCGAGCCGTCCACCTCGACGACGTACTCCGCCTCCTCCCCGGCCTCCACCGTGAACCCCTGGCAGCCCGGCGCGACCCCCGCCCAGGTGCCCCAGGAGGACACGGCCCACAGGGTGCCGTTCACCGGCCCCCGGGTCGGGTTGCGCAGGGTCACCGGGACCCGGAACCGCTCGCCCCGGCGTACGGCCACCCGCTCCACTCCGATCCCGGACACCAGCGTCGGCCCCGGGGGCTCGCCCGGCACGTCGAGGGCGACCACGTCCTCGTACGTCTGCCCGCCGTACGACAGCCGCGCGCTCAGCCAGTGCCGGCCGGGCACCGCGTCCGGCGGCGGCACCACGGTGACCTCGCCGACCGTGAACCCGCCGGGGCCCAGCGCGTACGGCACCTCGGCGGGCTCGACCGACCAGCCGGGCGCCACCGTCAGGCGCACCGCCCCCGCCACCGACGCGTCCGTCAACTCCGAGCCGACCCGGACCGTCGCGGTGACCGGGCCGGACACGGCGAGCACGCTCGGCGAGAGGTACACCGCCACGGGGAGGTTGCCGCGGGGCGCGGGGCCGCAGTTGTGCAACCAGTAGCGGGTGGGGACGGGTTGGGCGGGCTCGTGGGCGGCGATGCCTGAGGCCTCCGTCGTCGCCGCCGAGTCGGGTGTCGCCAGGACCGTAGCCACCTCGAAGCCCGTCAGGCGCACCTCCAGCCCGCCGTCCGCGTCCGGGGTCAGGGGCTCCCCGGGCCGTTCCAGTACGTCCGCCCGGGCGGAGGCCGTCCACGCGTGCGGGCCGCGCACACGTGCCCGGGCCGGGCGGCCGTTCACCTCGTGCATCCGGACGACGACCCCGCGCCCGGGATCCGCCGGCGCCACGCTGCCGCGGGCGAGCGGTGAGCCCGCCGGCTTGAGGGCGTCGAGGAGGACCGTGCCCGTGGGCTCGAGCTCCAGCAGGGTCGCCGCCCTCGGGAGCACCGCCGCCTTGTCCGACGGGCGTCTCAACCGTGCCGTGAGCGGGTGGTTGAACGCATGGCCGGCCTGCGGCAGCCGCAGCTCGCGCCAGTCGCCCTCGCCCGCGACGACGGCGTACTCGAAGGTGTGGGACCAGCGCTGGAGTTGGAACGCGGATCCGTCGGGGGCGGTCCGGCGGGGTGGGTCGACCCAGATGCCGGAGGGCCAGCCGGTGCAGGAGCGCATGAGGGACATGTAGAGGTCGCCGGAGGGCGTGACGACACAGCCCGGCGTGCCGCGGTTGAGGAGGGCGAAGCTGCGGCCGTCCCAGGCGTCGCCAGGCGGCAGCGCCTCGCCGCCGCCCGCCGCGGTGGCCCGCACGGTCGCGGTGTCGTCGAGCTGGTCGACCAGCGCGTCCACGGCCTTGGCGTCGTCCTCCAGGAGGGCGCCCGCCACCACGAGCAGCGGCAGCCGTTCGAGGTCGCGCAGGTCCGCCCCGGGCACCCACTCCTCGCGCAGGGAGGCGCGCGGCGCCACCCACACCGCTGCGACCCCGCCGTCGGCGAGCTGCCGGCGCAGCTCGCGCGCGGCGGCCGGGTCCCAGCCGAGGGCCTCGGCGACCACGGCGTTGCGGTCGGGCCCGCCGACGGCCACGCGGATGTCGGGGAGGTTGGAGTCGACCTCCAGATCGCCGTACCGGGGGCCGCCCGCGATCGTCGAAGTCGCGGTGACGCCCGCGCGGACCAGGGCGGCCGCGAGCGGGGTGCCGAGGTCACCGGCCTCCTCCCAGGAGGCGAACACCAGCTCGGCGACCCCGATCGCCCGGTGCCCGAGGAACCGTCCGGAGTCGTCGTGCACGGCGACCCGTGCCGTGCAGCCGAGCCCGAACCATGTGTTCGCCGGGTTGTCCAGCGTCCAGGGGAACCGCTCGCTGTCCACGTCCACGAAGCCGAAGCCGCGGCCGATCACCGCGTCCGCCCCCTCGTGCACCGGCAGCCCGCCCCGCACGTCCGACGGCCAGCGCACCCGGATCAGCCGGTCGGCGCCGCCGTATCCGTCGACGGTGGTGGACACGTCCAGGCGGTCGACGCCCGTCCACAGGGTCAGCCGCTGCGTGTAGCGGAAGACGCCGAGGTCGGCGCGGACGGTGATGCGGGACCCGGCGGGGGAGTGTTCGACATCGATGTCGGCGCTCACGTCGCGGCTGCGGGCGACGGTGGTGCCGGTCGGCGTGAGGTGCCAGGGACCCTCGCCGAAGCGGGGGTGCCTCGGGTACTCCTCCTGCACGACGAGTTCGTTGCCGACGTCACCGGCCCGCAGTAGTTCCCGGCCGCCGTCCGCTTCGGTGAGGGCGCGCAGGCTGCTGACGGCGCCGCCGCGTGCCGGGTCGACCGTCACTTCGTAGAACTCGTTGCGGATCGTCGTCCCCTCGCCCCGGGCCCAACCGGGCACGGGACCCCGGGCGAGGGGGAGCGCCCTGAGTCCCGTACCCGGTGTCTTGGGTGCGACGACCCGCAGGCATCCGTCCTCGTCGCGCACGGCGGGCAGGGGCTGGAAGCCGTCGTCGAGGGGGACGAGGTCCGGGTCGTCGACCGAGAGCACGTCCCGGCGTTCCCAGGTGGCGGAGTTGAAGACGACCAGGTCGGGGCCGCTGCCCGGGGTGACACGGTCGGCGAGTGCCTGGGTCGCGTCGGCGTGCACGGCCCGGGCGAGGTCGTACAGCTCGCGCCAGCCCGTCAGCAGGTCGATGTAGACCTGGTCGGACTCGGAGCCGGTGATGGCGTCGTGGTGGGCGCCGTAGATCAGCTGCCGCCACGCCTTGTCGAGGGCCGCGTCGGGGTAGGGGTGGCCGGTGACGAGGGCGGCGAGCGTCGCCCAGGCCTCGGCGTCGGCGAGGAGCGTCTCGCCGTGGCGCTGGGCCTGCTTGGTGTCGATGTAGGAGACGTCCTTGCCGGTGTAGACGGGGTTCATGTCCCGCGTCTGCGGCGAGGCCCGGCGGCCCTCCTCGGCGAGCTGGGCCCGTACGGCGGCGAAGAAGTCGCGCGGGATGCCGCTGACGAAGCGCGGCCAGACGTACCGGGCGTTCCAGTCGCGGTGGATGGCCATCACCCAGCGGCACGGTGGTGCGTAGTCCCCGCCGACCGGGAGCAGCACGTTGCGGGTGAGCGCGACCTTCTTCAGCCCCCTGAACAGCTTGAGGGCGGCCGCCTCCGCCTCGGGCAGGGTCGGCGCGTTGTCGATCGCCCAGCCGGCGCCGTAGTGGTTGACCATGTACGCGGTCAGCAGCCCGCGCCCCGAGGGGGCGATCCACTCGAACTCGGCCGGGAACTGCATCCGTCGCGGGTCCCTCGGCTCCTCGCCGAACACGGACAGCGTCGGTCCCCACTGGTGGAACGGCCCGCGCGCCCACGAGCTGGACGTGACCCCCGCGTCCGCCATCAGCCCGGGGAACTGCGGATCGTGCCCGAACGCGTCCAGCTGCCAGGCGGTCTCCGGCGACGCCCCGATGATCCCGCGCTGGTACCCGTCGCCGTACAGCGCGTTGCGTACGGTCGCCTCGGCGCCGGTGAGGTTGGTGTTGGGCTCGTTGTAGGTGCCGCCCATGATCTCGACGCGGCCGGTGCGGATCAGCTGGCGCAGGAAGGCGCGCTCCTCCGGGAAGGCGTCCCAGTATGGCTTGAGGTAGTCGACCTCCGCGAGCACGAAGGTGTACGCCGGGTCGCGCCGCGCCAGGTCGCAGTGGGCGCGGACCAGGCTCATGCCGGACTGGCCGCGCGAGTCGAAGGTGCGGGCAGGCAGGCCGGTGAGGGCGGGGTCGTCGGCGACGTCCCAGGTCTCGGTGTAGGCGGCCTGGGTGTTCCACCAGACGGGGTCGTAGTGGAAGTGGCTGACCATGAACATGGTCCAGCCGGGCTCGGCGGCCGTGAACGCGGCGCTGTGCCGCGCGACGTGGGCGCCGTCCTCGGCGGTCACCGTGATCTCCCGGTGGTCGCCGGGGACGAGCCCCGTGGCGGTCACGGGGATCTCGGCGCGCAGGGCGCCGTCGTCGTCCGTCGTGGCGACGGCCTCTCCGGCGACTCCGGGGCCCTCGACGGTGAGGCGGACGCTGCGGCCGGGGACGTGGCTCAGCTCGACGGCGAGAACCTGGCGCGGCTGCTCCGCGGTTCCGACGAACAGCTCGGTCGACTCGACAGAGGTGACGCGCATGGGGCTCCTACGAAGGAGGGATGCTCGGCGGGGCCCCATGGTGGCACCGTGAGGATGGTTCAAACAACCATCTTCACGGTTTTCGGTTGGCTCGATCCTGCATGTGCGTGCGGTTCACCGAGCGCGACGGTTCTTGACCGCGTGCTGACCGGCGATGTGGTCGGTCAGTGCCAGCGACGCGCTCGCACGCTGGTAGGAGAGCTGGGCGACCCGGACGTACAGGCAGTCGATGAGGACCAGGACGGAGTGGCGGGCGCCGATGATGCCGGTGGGGAAGCTGGTCTCCGAGGTGGAGGAGATGAGCCGGATGTCGGCGGCGCGGGCGAGCGGCGAGCGCGGGTCGGCGGTGATCGCCACGGTGGTGGCGCCGCGCTCCTTGGCCAGCTCGAACGGCTCGATGGTCTCGCGGGTCACCCCCGAGCGGGAGATGCCGATGGCGACGTCCGCCGGGGTGAGCAGGGCGGCGGAGGTGGTGGCGGCGTGCACCTCGGTCCAGCCGCGGACCGTGCAACCGATGCGGAACAGGCGGGTCTCCGTCTCCTGGGCCACCGCGCCGCTGCCGCCGACGCCGTAGACGTCGATGCGGCGGGCGCGGGCCATGGCCTGTGCCGTGCGCTCGATCGCGTCGAGGTCGATGCGGTCGATGGTCTGCTGCACGGCCCGCAGGTCCGCGCTGCCGACGACCTGCACGACCCGTTCCAGGTCGTCGTCAGGGGAGATGTCGGGGCCGATCTCGGCGCTGCCCCAGTCGGACGCCTCGCCGCGGCCGCGCTCCTGGGCCAGCTCGATCAGCAGGTGCTGGTAGGAGTCGAGGCCGATGGCGCGGCAGAAGCGCGTCACCGTGGCCTGGGAGGTGCCGGTGCGGCGACCGAGTTCCGCAGCCGAGCAGTGGGTGACGGCGGCCGGGTCCTCCAGGATGAGCTCCCCGACTTTGCGGAGAGAGCCGGCCAGGCGTGGCAGTTCCGTGCGGATCAGGGTGGTGACGTCGGTCGAGGGCATGGGGAGAAGGTACCAGCCACCCTTTGACGCGCTGATTGAATACCAGGACCGCGTATGATTTATTGATTCACCGATAGGATTGCAGAAGGTGGTTCAATCCACCAACTGTCGTTGCCACTGTGGGGAGTGCCGAGTGTCCGTCGAGTCCGTCCAGTCCGTGAGCGCCGAGAGGTTCGCGCGGGAGGGCCTGGCCGTCCTCCACCGCGTCACCGAGTCCGCCCGGGACGACGTGGCCCGGGCCGCCGGACTGATCGCCGACTGCGTGCGCGCCGACGGTGTGGTCCAGGCGTTCGGGACCGGCCACTCCCAGGCCCTCGTCCTCGAACTCGCCGGTCGCGCGGGCGGGTTGGTGCCCACCAACCGGCTGAGCATCGCCGACCTCGTCCTGTACGGCGGCGACGCCCCGAGCGTCCTCGACGATCCGCTCCTCGAACGCCGGCCGGGCGTGGCCGAGCGGCTCTACGAGCTCGCCGCACCGCGCCCCCAGGACCTCTTCGTCGTCATCTCCAACTCCGGCGTCAACAACGTGATCGTCGAGATGGCGCTGCACGCCAAGGAGCGGGGCCACCGCCTGCTCGCCATCACCTCGCTCGCCCACACCCGTGCCGTCCCCGCCGGCCACCCCAGCGGCAAGAAGCTCGCCGACCTCGCCGACGTCGTCCTCGACAACGCGGCCCCACGCGGCGACGCCCTCCTCGAACTCCCCGACGGCGGCTCGGTCTGCGCCCTGTCCACCCTCACCGGCGTCATGCTCGTCCAGATGACCGTCGCCGAGACCGCAGCCCACCTCCTCACCACCGGCGACCGACCTCCGGTCTACGTCTCCGCCAACGTCCCCGGCGGCTTCGAGGGCAACCTGGAACTGGAGAAGCGGTATGCGGGGCGGATCCGGCGGACGGCGAGCTGAGGGGGCGAGTCGGCTGGGGCGGCGCATGTGTCTCCGACTACCAAGCTCACGCGCCGGGGGAGCGGAAGGTGACCTGCCGACGGACGGCCTCGTCGATGTCGTCGAGGGTGAGGAGAGGGGTGGCCGGGGTGTGGAGGGCGCCGCTGGCCTTGACGGTGAGGATGCCCCGTCCGGCGTCGTGGTTGTCACAAGCCTTCTGATCCGTAGCTCTGGCGGGATTGGTCATTGCGATGACCTTGCCTCCGCTGTCATGCGTAAAGGGATCGCGCCAACGGGCCGTTCGGGCGATGATCTGTCGCGTGACAGAGATGGCGGGCTCGGGCGTCGACGACGGCCACGGGTGGACTGAGCGTTTGGCGTGGGCTTACGGCCTGATAGCAACGGACCCTGACGAACGTGCCGCTGCCCTTGTTCGACTGGCCAGTGCCCGACGAGAGGTTGAGTCTGCTCGTCTCCGGATCATCAAGGCGTGGCACCCGACCCCCCGGTTGCGGTTCAAGGCGCGGGACCGGAGAGCTGCTCGGAAGGCCTACGACGAGGCCGCAAGCCACTGTCTGCCCGAAGCCCTGTGGAGCAGGCATGCCACCGGGGAGATCAGCACGTGGGCGGGGCTGCCCTTCGCCCTGCTGTTCCTGGAATGGGAGGCCCGGTACCCACAGGAGTGGACACAGCACGCGAAGGCGTGGGGTACGAAGCAATCTCTGATCAGGGAGTTGGCCACTGCTGATCACGAGGACCAGGTCAGAACGAAACTCGTCGATCTGGTCGACCTCGCTGTCCAGCGGGTCTATCGGTGCAAGGACCGTGAATACGTTCGTGTGGCCCGGGCGGTAGACGGAGTCGAACTGCGCGGCAGGCTCCACAAGGCTCATCGCTCGGGAACCCCGTTCGCACAGATCCACGCGGGCTACGTTCTCTGGCTCCTGGACAATCCCGAGGTGCCGAACACCCGACATGTTTGGAAAACGTGGCTCGCCGCCGGCACCCGCACCCGCTGATTCAGGCGCACGATCCCAGTGGGTGGCCTACGAACGAGCGTGAACGCCGCTGAATGAGACGAAAGCCGCACGTCGTCTGGCGCAAGTTCGGTCTTAGATCCCCGGACTCGCGATGGCTGTCGATACGGAACGGCCCCTACGGCCGCTTCCTGTCCTGAGCTGCCGGGTGCCCGCCCCAGGAACCGGCGACGCCCCGCGAGCAAGGGCGGTTGGAGAAGGAGATCCTGTGCTGGTCGGTCGGCGAGGAGCCCGGTGCTCGAACATTCCAGCGCGACCTGCGGCCGGCGCTTTCGCCGGGGGCTCCGGTGCCCGAAGAGGCGAGGATGGAGGCCCGGGCTCAGCCGGCGGAGGCGTGGGCCGGGGAGGGCGTACCGGCGGGGCATGACTCGGCGGCCGCCTCCGGATGGTCCGAGGGCGCCGACTCCGGTCGGTTGTCCGCAGACTCCAGGCGGAGCATGGCCGTCTCATCCGGGGTGCCGGGGGGTGCCTGGTAGACCACCATGCGCTGGCCCCCCGTCC
Organism: Streptomyces sp. NPDC043427; assembly: GCF_056436655.1. Lineage (NCBI taxonomy): Bacteria > Bacillati > Actinomycetota > Actinomycetes > Kitasatosporales > Streptomycetaceae > Streptomyces > Streptomyces sp. NPDC043427. The sequence continues at coordinate 116,933 of NZ_JBWKCC010000011.1, forward strand.
GGGCCAGTCGCATGACCTCGTAGGTCAGGGTCATCGGGCCGGCCTTCGGATGCCGGAAGGACTTCTGCCCGCCGCCGCGTTCGCAGACGTCGTACCGCTCCCAGAGTCGCGCGAACTCCGGTGATTTCAGAAGCAGTTCACCGACGAGCGCGGTCAGTTCGGGATCGTCCGGGTCGGCCCCGGCGACTGCCCGCAGATGCGCCACCGAGAGGGCGACTGTGTCCTCCCACGGCTCGTAGAGCGTCCGGCCGACCGGGTGGAGGAAGACGTAGCGGGTCAGGTTGCGCCGGTCCTCCGGCCAGTCCCAGAGCCCGGGCATCAGCCGTCGGCCGGGCGCGTTCGCGGCCAGTACGCGGTTGTAGCGACTCACCACATAGGCGGGCAGCGGGCGCACCGACTCGAGCATCCGCAGCACCGAGTCGCGGACGGTGTGGTTCGAGCTGGCCGGCAGCTCGGAGAACCGGCCGGAGGCCAGTTCCGCGAGCTCGTGCAGGCGTTCGTAACCGTCGCCACGCAGTCGCAGGGCACGGCCGAGGGCGTCCACCACGGCGGGGGAGGGGTTGGTCTCCCGGCCTCGCTCCAGGCGGATGTAGTAGTCGACGCTCACTCCGGCCAGCGCGGCCAGCTCCTCCCGGCGCAGTCCGGGGGTGCGGCGCAGGCCCGCGCCGGCCGGGAGGCCGACATCCTCCGGGCGCACCTGCGCCCTGCGGGCCTTCAGGTATCGGCCGAGCTCCGTGCCTCTCGTATCCGCTGCTGCCATTCGGCCATTGTCGCAGGCGGTCAAGGAGCGTGGGGGGCCGTGTCAGTGCCTGGAACGCCGCACCCCGGGCACAGCGTGGTCTGCCGGGCGGCCACGCGCGGGTGGAGAGTTGATCCCGGAGCGGGCGGCCCGTCCGCCGGGGGCCCAGGGGGTGCGAGACACCGGACCGCGGCTCCGGCGGCTGCGACCGCCCGCCCAATTCTCTCTGATGAGCCGTCACCCGCAGTTGCCGAGGAGTTCACCATGCCCGCCACCCCTGCTCCGCCCCCCTCCCCGACCACGGCATCCATCCCCGGGCAGGCCTCGGAACTGTCGACGCGCGGGCGGTCACGACAGCCGGACCAGGCCCGACCAACCGCGCCGTCCGCCGAGGCCCCCGCCGCACCGCACCGGAGCGGCGTCGCGCTGGTCGCCTCGCTGCTCGGATTCACCGTGATCACCATCGACGTCTCGGCCCTGAACATCGCATTGCCTGCGATCCGGGACTCCCTGAGCGGCGGGATGGCCGGGCTGCAATGGGTGGTGGACGCGTACACCCTGATGTTCGCGGCCCTGATGCTCTCCGCGGGCGCCCTCGCCGACCGCGCCGGGGCCCGCCGTGCCTACGCCTGGGGTGTCGCCCTGTTCACCCTCGCCTCCCTCGGCTGCGCGCTCGCGCCCGGCATCGGCGTGCTGGTCGGCTCGCGCGTGGCGCAGGGCGCCGCCGCCGCGATCGTGATGCCGGCCTCGCTGGCGCTGATCCGGCAGGCCTACGAGGACGCCCGGGCGCGTGCCCGCGCCATCGCGCTGTGGACGGTCGGCGGCTCGGTGGCGATGGCCGCGGGCCCGGTGCTGGGCGGGCTGCTCACCGACTCGGCCGGCTGGCGGGCGGTCTTCCTGCTCAACCTCCCCGTGGGTGCTGTGATCCTGGGCCTGCTGGCCAGGGTGCCGCGCTCCCCGCGCCGGCCCGCCGCGCTGGACGGCGGCGGCCAGCTCACCGCCGTAGTGGCCCTGGCCGGTCTGGCCTTCGCGGTGATCGAGGGCGGCCATCTGGGCTGGACCAGCGGCCCCGTGCTGACCGCCGCCGCGCTCGCCCTCGCCTCCGGGTGCGCCTTCCGCGTGGTGGAGGCCCGGCACCGCCAACCCATGGTCCCCCCGGGCATGCTGACGGACCGCCGGGTGGCCGTCCCGCTAGCGGTGGGCTTCGCCGTCAACGCCGCCTTCTACGGCGGAATCTTCCTGCTCGGGCTGTACTACCAGCAGCTGCGCGGGATGTCGGCCATCGCGGCCGGGCTCATGTTCGTCCCGATGTCGGCGGTGGTGACGGCGACCAACCTGGTCTCGCCGCGGCTGGCGGAGCGGATCGGACGGCGGCCGGTGATCGTCGCCGGGCAGCTGATCTTCACCGGAGCGATGGTGGCCATGCTGCCGCTGGCCGCGCACACCCCGGTATGGCTGGTACTCGTCCTGCTGCTGCCGCTGAGTGTCGGCGGGGCGCTCGCGGTGCCCGCCCTGACCGCGCTGATGATGGACGCCGTCCCGCAGGAACGCGCGGGGACCGCGTCCGGGCTGCTCAACTCCCTCCGCCAAACCGGTGGTGCGCTCGCTGTCGCCCTCTTCGGCAGCTTGCTCTCCGGCCCGGGCGGGGGCTTCTCCCTGCCGGGCATGCGCATCGGCCTCCTCACCGTTGCCGCCCTCCTCCTCGCCACCGCCGCCCTGTCCCGCCTCCTCCTGCCCCGTGGCTGACCCCATCGATCGGCTCCACTCGCCCTCCTGCAGCCGCTCCGACGCGTCCTCACGCCCCCCGCGTCAACGGGAGCCGCACAGTGAACACCGTCGCCCCCGGCCCCCCGCCGAGTTCCAGCGTGCCGCCGTGGGCGTGGATGAGGGAGCGGGCGACGGAGAGGCCGAGGCCGCTGCCGCCGCGGTCACGGCTGCGGGCCTTGTCGACGCGGTAGAAGCGGTCGAAGACGCGTTCGCGGTCGGCGGGCGGGATGCCGGGGCCGGCGTCGGTGACGCGGACGAGGGCCGCGTCGGGGGCGACGGCGATCTCGACGGACACCGGGGTGCCGGCGGGGGTGTGGACGGCCGCGTTGGTGAGGAGGTTGTCCAGGACCTGGCGGACGCGCTGCGGGTCGATGCGCAGGCGGAGCGGGCCGGGACCGGTGGTGACCTTCAGGGGACGGTCGGGGCGGCTCGCGCGGAACGCGTCCGCCGCCTGCTGGACCAGCTCCACCAGGTCGGCGTCCTCCAGACGCAGCGGTGTCTCCACCTCGGCCGCGTCCAGACGGGCCAGCAGGAGGAGGTCGTCGAGGAGGAACCCCATGCGCGCGGCCTCGGCACGCAGGCGGGCCAGGTGCTTGTCCCGTTCCTCGGGCGCGTTGGCGGCGGCGTACTGGAAGAGGTCCGCGTAGCCCCGTACCGACATCAGAGGGGTGCGCAGCTCGTGCGAGGCGTCGGCGACGAAGCGGCGCAGCCGCTGTTCGGCCTCCGCGCGGACCGCGAGGGAGTCGTCGATGTGCTCCAGCATGGTGTTGAACGCGGTGCGCAGCTCCTCGACCTCCGGGCCGCCGCCGGGCCCGTCCGCGCGCAGCGGAAGCCGGGCCGCCGACTCGGTGAGGTCGTGCGAGGTGATGCCGTGCGCGGTGTGCGCCATGTCGCTCAGCGGCTTCAGACCGCGCCGCAGCATGGCCCGCCCGAACACCACGAGAGCCAGCAGCGCGAGCCCGAAGGTGAGGACCTGGATCGTGATCAGCTGGCCCACGGTGTCGTCGATGTCGTCCATGGGCGCCGCGCTGACCAGGACCACGCCGGGCTTGACCTCACAGGCGCGCAACCGGTAGGCGCCCTTGCCCTGGAGATGCTCGGTGCGCAGGAGTTCCGTGTCGGCGGTGGTCTGCGCCCGGGCCAGGGCGGCGAAGTCGTCGACGTCCTCCGGCAGGTCGGCGGGGTCGTCGGGCCTGCGGAGCTCGGCCTTGCCGTCCGACACGTCGTACACGGCGTAGAACCAGCTGTAGTACTTCTTCTCCGTCAGCGTGCCGTAGTCCGCGATGCTCTTGGCCTGGGCGATCTGGCCCTGTGCCAACTGCGTGTCGAGCTGGCGCGACAGGTAGTCGCGCATATAAGTCGTCAGCGCTGTGCCCACGACCGCGAACACCATCAGCGACAGCACGCCCAGGCCCAGCGCCAGCCGGGTGCCGAGCCGCAGCCTGCTGTACGTCCGCCGCAGCCGCCGGATCACTCGGCCGCCTGCCGGACCACGTATCCGAACCCGCGCACCGTGTGGATGAGCGGCGAACCCGTGGCGTCCAGCTTGCGGCGCAGCCGGCTGACGACCAGCTCCACCACGTTGGAGCGGCCCCCGAAGCCGTACTCCCACACGTGGTCCAGGATCTGCGCCTTGGTCAGCACGGTCGGCGACTTGCGCATCAGATAGCGCAGCACCTCGTACTCGGTCGGCGTCAGCGTCAGCAACTGCTCGCCGCGGCGCACCTCGCGGGTGTCCTCGTCCATCGTCAGGTCCGCCACCCGCAGCACCGACCGCTGGAAGGCGGGCCCGGCGCTGCGCCGCAGCACGGTCCGCAGCCGGGCCATGAGCTCCTCCACGGCGAACGGCTTGACCAGGTAGTCGTCGCCGCCCCGGGTCAGCCCCGCCACCCGGTCGGCGACCCCGTCGCGCGCGGTCAGGAACACCACCGGCACCATCGTCCCGGAGCGGCGCAGCCGGTCCAGGACGCCGAAGCCGTCGATGTCGGGCAGCATCAGGTCGAGCACCACGATGTCCGGATGGAACTCGGCGGCGCTGCGCAGCGCCGCCTCACCCGTGTTCGCGGTGACCGCCTCCCAGCCCTCGTAGCGGGCGACGGTCGCGACCAGGTCGGCGATGGGCGGATCGTCGTCCACGACCAGCAGTCGTACTTTTTCCACCCGCTCATACTGCGCCACGGACCCGCTCCCGCCACCCCCGGGCACCCCACCCATGTGCTTCGATAACCACTTGAAAGTTGTACGACAGGAAAACGACAGCTCCCAGCGGCGAAGCTCAGAGTCCCGAGGATTCGATCAAGGAGTTTCGTCCGTGACGACCGTCCAATCGCCACCCGCGCCCCCCACGGCGATACGTCCCAAAGTCGTGGCCCGCACCGGCCTCTACGCCGTGCTCGCCGCCAACGTGGCCGTCGTGACCTTCTTCTTCGTCCAAGCGGGCTTCGACTCCAACGCCCTCATGGTGCTGGGCCGCTTCACCGGCCTGTACGCCGCGCTGCTGATGGCGTTCCAGCTGCTGCTGGTGGCCCGGCTGCCCTGGCTGGACCGCCGTATCGGCATGGACCGGCTGACCTCCTGGCACCGCTGGGTCGGCTTCGGGCTGCTGTGGACGCTGGTCGGGCATGTGGTGTTCATCACCTTCGGCTATGCCGAGCTGACCTCGATGGACCCGCTCGACCAGCTGATCAACCTGGCCGAGACCATCGAGGGCGTGCTGCGCGCCCTCGTCGCCTTCGTGCTGATCCTGGTGATCGGCGCGGTGTCGGCCCGCTGGGCCCGGCGCCGGCTGGCCTACGAGACCTGGCACTTCGTCCACCTGTACACGTACGTCGCCGTGGTGCTGGCCTTCACCCACCAGGTCGCCGTCGGGACGACGTTCACCGCGTCCGCCGCCGCCACGGCCTACTGGTACGCGCTGTGGGGCGTCGCCCTCGGCACGGTGGCCGTGGGCCGTCTCGTGCTCCCGCTGTGGCGGAACTGGCGCCACCAGCTGCGCGTGTCGGCGGTCGTGCCCGAATCGGACAACGTGGTCTCCGTCTACATCACCGGCCGTGACCTGGACCGGCTGCCCGCCCGCGCCGGACAGTTCTTCCTGTGGCGGTTCCTGACCAAGGACCGCTGGTGGCAGGCGAACCCGTTCTCCCTGTCCGCCGCGCCCGACGGTCGCACGCTGCGGCTCACTGCGAAGGCCGCGGGCGACGGCTCCGCCGCCCTCAGGCACGTCAAGCCCGGCACCCGGGTCTTCGCCGAGGGCCCCTACGGCGCCTTCACCGCGATGCACCGCACCCGGCCCGAGGCCGTCCTCATCGCGGGCGGCGTGGGCGTCACGCCCATCCGGGCCCTGCTGGAGGAGCTGCACGGCCACGCCGTGGTCATCTACCGCGTCGCGACCGACCGGGACGCCGTCCTCTACGACGAGCTGCGCGAACTCGCCGACGCCAAGGGCGCCGAGCTGCACCTGGTGACCGGCCCACACGTCCCCGACAGGCTGGCCCCCGCCGAACTGGCCCGGCTGGTGCCGGACATCGCCGACCGCGACGTGTTCCTGTGCGGACCACCGCCGATGATGAACGCGGTGCTGGGCAGCCTGCGCGAGCTGAACGTGCCCAAGCAGCAGACCCACTTCGAGCGCTTCAGCCTGGCGGGATGAGGAAGACATCGTGAAGCGAGCCATACCTGTCCTGGTCCTGTCCGTCGTCGGTCTCATCCCCGTCTGGCGCTACGAGCCGTCGACCGGCTCCACCTCCACGGAGGCCACCGCCCCCGCCTCGACGCCGCCCGCGTCCTCCGGATCGACCGTCTTCACCGGCACGACCGTGACCACGGAGAAGGGTGACGTCCAGGTCCAGGTGACCTACGACGGCGGCAAGATCACGGCTGTGAGGATGCTGAAGCAGCCCAACCACCCGCAGACCACGGCCGCGGTGCCGAAGTTGATCGCGGAGACGCTTCAGGCGCAGAGCGCGGACGTCGACACGGTGTCCGGGGCGACGATCACGACCGAGGGCTACAAGAAGTCGCTCCAGGCCGCGATCGACGCGAAGGGCCCCTGACGTGCACCGCGTCGAACATGTCATGGGGTTCCCGGTCTCGCTGCGGATCGACGACGAGCACGTCCCCGCCGGGGCCGCGGACGCCGTCTTCGCGTGGCTGCGCGAGGTCGACGAGCGGTTCAGCCCCTTCAAGGCGAGCAGCGAGGTGTCCCGCCTCGACCGGGGCGAGCTGTCTCCGGACTGGCTGAGCGCCGACCTCACCGAGGTGCTCGACCTGTGCGAGGAGTACCGGATCGCCACCGGCGGCGCCTTCGACGTACGGCTGCCCGGGCGCGGCCTCGACCCCTGCGCGGTCGTCAAGGGCTGGTCCGTGCAGCGGGCGGCGGAGGTGCTGACGGTTGCCGGCGCGCGGCGGTTCTGCCTGAACGCCGGGGGCGACGTCGTCGTCTCCGGCGGCCCCTGGCGGGTCGGCGTACGGCACCCCGACCACGCCGACAAGCTGTGCACCGTCCTCGCCCTCACCGACGGCGCGGTGGCCACCTCCGCGCGCTACGAGCGCGGCGACCACATCATCGACGGCCGCACCGGCCGCCCGGCCACCGGCCTCCTCAGCGTCACCGTCGTCGCCCGGACCCTGACCGAGGCGGACTCCGTGGCCACCGCGGCCTTCGCGATGGGCCCCGAAGGCATCGACTGGGCGGCCGCACGCGAGGGCTGCGAGGTGTACGCCGTGGACGCGGAGCGCCGCGTGCTGCGGACGCCGGGGTTCCCGGGAGCGGCGGGGGCGGCTTCCTGAGCATCGGGGCAAGCGCGTCGTGCGGCTCGGGACGCCCACGCCTCCTCCCCGGGCACACCGCTTGAGCTTCTCCTCGGCCGGCTGTGTTGCCGTCTCCGACATGCTCGGAGTGGGACGAGGGTGAGGAGTTCGCTGTCTCCCGCGGGCGCGAATAGGTCCGCGCCGTCCGTGCGGCGTGTTCAACGCGGGCCGCTCACGATGTCGTTGAACATCCGGTACAGGCCGGCCTCACCGCCGCGGTTCGGTCGGTTTCCCGGCCTGCGGGGCGCCGAGACTCGGCCACAGCCGCGCAACATGGGCCGTCTACACTCACCCGCAACAGCCCGCCCGATCACGGCCAGGGGCGCGGGCAGCGGCTCTGCCAGACCCGAAGGGTGTTCGGCGCTTTGATACGGATAGATTCAGTCACCAAGCGGTATCCGGACGGCACGGTGGCGGTCGACCGGCTCTCCCTGGAGATACCGGACCGCTCGATCACTGTCCTCGTCGGCCCCTCGGGCTGCGGGAAGACGACGACCCTGCGGATGATCAACCGGATGGTCGACCTCAGCGAGGGCACCATCCTCATCGACGGCAAGGACATCACGCAGCAGCCGGTCAACTCCCTGCGCCGGTCCATGGGGTACGTCATCCAGAACGCCGGCCTCTTCCAGCACCGCACGATCGTCGACAACATCGCCACCGTGCCCCGCATGCTCGGCTGGGGCAAGGAGAAGGCACGGGAGCGGGCCCGTGAGCTGATGAGCCGGGTCGGACTCGACGCCTCGCTCGCCAAGCGGTACCCGTACCAGCTCTCGGGCGGCCAGCAGCAGCGCGTCGGTGTCGCGCGGGCGCTCGCCGCCGATCCGCCCGTGCTGCTCATGGACGAGCCGTTCTCCGCGGTGGACCCCGTGGTACGCAAGGGGCTCCAGGACGAACTCCTGCGTATACAGGGGGAGTTGGGCAAGACCATCGTCTTCGTCACCCACGATATCGACGAGGCCGTCAAGCTCGGGACGATGGTCGCCGTGATGCGCACCGGTGGCAAACTAGCCCAGTTCGCACCGCCCGCCGAGCTGCTGTCCGACCCCGCCGACGCGTTCGTGGAGGACTTCCTCGGCGCCGACCGCGGCATCCGCAGGCTCTCCTTCTTCCCGTCCGCCGCACTGGAGCTGCTGACCTCCCCGATCGTCGCCGTCGACGCCGGGGCCGAGCAGATCGCCGCGCGCGCCACGGCCGATGTCCCCTACCTCCTCGTCACCGACCTGGAGGGCAGGCCCCTCGGCTGGAGCGAGCCGGGCGAGCTGACCGCGGGGGAGGTCGTGAAGGAGCAGCTGCTGCCGTACGGGCGGCCCTTCATCGCCGGCACCGACTCGCTGCGGGCCGCCCTCGACTGTGCCGTGCTCTCGCCCACCGGGTGGGCCGTCGCCGTGGACGCGGACGGCCGGGTGACCGGCGTGGTCTCCCAGCAGACCATCGCCGAGGCGATCCGCGGCGCCCACGCGGAGGGCCGTACGGACTCCAAGGCCGCCCGATGAACGGCTTCTTCGACATCCCCAGCGACCTCCAGCACAGCTGGCTCGGCCTCGTCGGGCTGCACCTGCGTGAGGCTCTGCTGCCGGTCCTGGCCGGTCTGGTGGTCGCGCTGCCGGTGGCCCAGCTGTGCGTGCGCTTCCGCTGGCTGTACCCGCCGGTGCTGTGGGTGACGACCGTGCTGTACGCCATCCCGTCGCTGGCGTTCTTCGTGGTCCTCATCGACTACACCGGCCAGACCGAGCTCACGGTGATGATCCCGCTCACCGTCTACACCCTCGTCGTCCTCGTCCCGGCGATCGTCGACGGCGTCCGCTCGGTGCCCCAGGAGACCCTCGCCGCCGCGACCGCGATGGGCTTCGGGCCCGTACGCCGTTACGTCCAGGTCCAGTTGCCGATCGCCGTGCCCGCCATCATCGCGGGCCTGCGGGTGGCGACGGTGTCGAGCATCAGCCTCGTAAGCGTCGGCACCCTCATCGGCAACCAAGGCGCGCTGGGCAACCTGCTCAACGACGCGACCATCTACAACCGGCCCGAACTCGCGTGGAACGCCGTGATCACCATGGCCGTCCTGGCGATCCTCGCCGACGGCCTGCTGGTTGTCGTACGCCTCCTGCTGACGCCCTGGATGCCGAGCGGCGCGCGCCGCCGGAAAGCCAAGCCCGATGCGGACGTGCCCACCCTGAAGGTGAAGGACGCAGCCCGGTGAACGTACTCAACTTCGTCAACGCCTTCTTCAGCGACCACGCCCACTGGACCGGCTACGACGGCATCCCCACCCGCGTGGGGGAGCACGTCCAGTACACCCTGCAGGCGCTCGCCCTGGCCGCTGTGATCGGCCTGCCGGTCGGCCTGGTCACCGGCCACTACGGACGCGGCGGCAACGCCCTCTCCCTGATCGCCACCGCCGGGCGTGCCCTGCCCACCTTCGGTCTGCTGGTGCTGATGACCCTGCTGCTGGGGTTCGGCCTGGTGAACGTGATGATCCCCCTGGTCGTCCTCGCCGTACCGCCGATCCTGGTCACGACGTACGAGGCGATGCGCTCCGTCGACCCCTCCCCGGTGGACGCGGCCCGCGGCATGGGCATGCACGAGGCCGGCATCCTCTTCCGCGTCGAACTCCCGGTCGCCCTCCCGCTGATCCTCAGCGGCCTGCGCTCGGCGGCCATCCAGATCGTCTCCACCGCCACCATCGCCGCGTACGTCTCCCTCGGCGGCCTCGGCCGTTACATCGTCGACGGCCTCTACCAACGCAACTACGAGAAGGTCATCGGCGGCGCCACCTGCGTCGCCGTACTGGCCCTGGTGACCCTGGCCGTCTTCTGGGCGGTCGCCAGGATCGCGGTGTCCCCGGGGGTGCGCAGGAGCGCCTAGGGTCTTTCGTTTGAATCAGGCCGGACCCCGCGAGCCCGGCATGATCCAAACGAAAGGCCCTAGGTGTGCTGACCGGACAACCAGCAGGGCTTGGTCAGTTTCATGTGTCGGTGGCGTGTCCCGTGAGCCGACCGGAAATGCGTGAGCAATAGCGACACATCGCCAGGTCCTGCAACGGTTCGATTCGCGCCAACTGTCCTGCGATCAACGGCCCGCCCGGGCCGAATGCTCGTACAATTCGAGCTCCCGCCTGTGGCGGCAAGCGATTTCAGGAAATCGCTGGCCGTTGTCGATCAACATGACTAGTCTGACGGGCGACTTACCGCAAAGAGAACCTTGGTGCGGTACGGGCCGGTTCGTGGTCGTCGCATCGGCCACGGCCCACTCGATTCAACGGGGGCTTCATTGAACACACTGAGGAAGTACGCAACAAGCCTGAGACTCTTCGTGGTCGCTGTAATGGCAGGCGGCATGCTGACTGCCTTCGGCGGTACTGCCCAGGCAGCCGTCTCCGGCTGTAGCGCATTCGTCGGCGACGCCAACAGGGCGTACGCCCACTGTAGCCGGGGGTTCGGGTCGTATCGTGTCAAGGCTCAATGTGACTCGCCCAACTATCCTTACTCCATAACCGTCTACGGCGCGTGGAAGACGCGCACGACGACTGGGGACACTCCGGTGTCGTGGGTGGACGGCGACAATTACAGCTGCCACCTTGTGAGGGCTTGGCTGGACGTGCATTAAACCCACGGCGCGAGCCGAGAGGACCCTTCCATTGAGTACTTGGCAAGGGTCCTCTGTTTGTTGTGGGTCGACGAAGGCCGGTCAGTTCCTCGGTGGCTGGTTCTCCCAGGACATGCCGGACGACGTGTTCGAAGCCCAGGCCCACCGCCCAGGGCCGCGAAGTCACCCTTGCCCGCCGCGCATTCCGTGCCGCTCACGCCTCCGAGCGGGCCAGCGCCAGTTCCAGGACGACGAGCAACGCGTCCCGTACCGAGCCGCGTTCGCGGGCGTCGAAGACGATGACGGGGACGCGGTCGGCGACGTCGAGGGCCCAGCGGACCTCGTCCAGCGTGTGTTCGACCTTGCCGTCGAAGGCGTTGACGGCGACCGCGAACGGGATCTGCTTGTGCTCGAAGTAGTCGACGGCCGCGTAACAGTCGTCGAGGCGGCGGGTGTCGACGATGACCAGCCCGCCGACGGCGCCCTCGACGATGTCGTCCCACATGAAGCCGAACCGCTCCTGCCCCGGCGTGCCGAACAGGTACAGCTTCAGGGTGGGGTCGATGGTGAGGCAGCCGAAGTCCATCGCGACCGTGGTCGTGGCCTTGCGCGGGGTGTGCGTGAGGTCGTCCACGCCCGCCGCGACCTCGGTGATCGCCGCCTCGGTGGTCAGCGGCTCGATCTCGGAGATCGCGCCGACGGTGGTGGTCTTGCCCACCCCGAAACCGCCCGCGACCACCATCTTCACCGGCAGCGGCGGCCGTACGGCCGCCCGGTCGGCGGCGACGGGGGCGAGCGGTTCAGTCGGAGTCACGGAGTACCCCCCGGGAGTCGGGAATCGCGCGCAGGCCGTCGATGACCCTGCGCAGGACGGAAGCGTCGTGGGTGACGTCGGAGTCGGGCACGTGCACCGTCAACTGCCCCGCGTCGCGCAGGTCCTCGGCGAGGACCCGCACCACGTTCAGGTGCAGCCGCAGCCGGGCCGCGAGCTCCGCGAGGGACTGCGGCAGCCGGCACGCGGCGATGATGTCGTGCCGCTCGAAGGAGAGCCGGTCGAGCGCGTCGAGCCCGGTGACGGTGGCCACCACCTGGGTCTCGACGGGCATCGTCCGGCCGGAGGCGGTACCCGCCACCCGGCCGGCGGTGACCAGGAACGGCCGTACGGCGGAGGCGGGACCGACCGGGGCCGGTACGGGGGGCGGCGGGGTGCCGTCCTCGTCGGCGCCGCTCGCAGTGCGGCCGTCCGCCATCGCAGGTCGTCTTCCTCTCTCGGCCGGCGGCGGGCGCTCAGCGCCGCGTCGGCTTCGTGGCGCCGACGCTGTTCTTCAGCTCCAGCACGAGTTGCGGGCTGAGCGCGGTACCGGCCCGGTTGGCGAACACCGTCATCTCGTAGGCGATGTTGCCCAGCTTGGCCTCCTTGTCGGTGACCACGCCGAGCACGGCGCCGCTGCCGATCGCCGAGACCAGGACGTGGCCGCCCTCCAGGTCGATGATGACCTTGTTGAGCCCGCCGAGGCCGTAGTTGCCGGAGGCGCCGGCGGCCAGGCTGGTGATGCCGGAGACGATCGCGGCCAGGCGCTCGGAGTCCGCGTGCTCGCGTAGCTCCGACACGGCGATGAGCAGGCCGTCGGAGGAGACGGCGATGGCGTCCACGACGCCCGCGGTCTCGGTGGCGAAACGGTTGAGCAGCCAGGTGAAGTCGGCTGCGGCGGCCTGCAGGTCGGTCGGCGTGGTGCCTCCCGTCGGAGTGTCACCTGTCGACGTGCTCACTGCTCGGCTCCTTCCGGGAGGTGGTTCTGGTGGTGCGGTTCACGCGGGCCGGGGTGGTCGTGTCCGTCGCGTGGGGTGGGTGGGGGGTCCTGGGTGGGTCTGTCGGCCGTCGGTTGTCGGTCGTCCGTCGTGTGCCGGTCGTTCGCGTGGTGCGCGTCGCGCTCTTCGCGCGGGCCGCCGCTGTCGCGGTTCGCGCGCTCCACTGCCTCCTCGAACTCCTCCAGCGCCAGCCGTACGGCGTCGGCGTCGGCGGGGCGGGCTGCTTGGCGCGCGGCCTGCTCGGCGGCGGCACCGGCCGTCGTACGCAGGGTGGCTCCCCGGACGCGGCGGCGCAGGGGGCGTGAGCCGCCGTCGGCACCGGCGGGGGCCGGGGACGACGAGGGGGTGTTCGTCGCCCAGGACGGGGTCGCCCGGGGCGTGCCCTCGTGCGGGCGCTGGGGAACGGACGGGGTCTGCCCGGCATCGGCGGCCGGGGACAAGGGCGCCCGCGGGCCACCTGTGGCGTCGTCCCGCCTGGGGAGGCGGCGAGGAAGGGTGCCGGGCTGCTCGTCGGATCCGGCCCGGCCGGTCTGCGCGGGCACGCCGGGCAGCGGCGCCTGGGCGACGGTCCCGGCGTGACTGCCGACGCCCTCCGTGCCACGGGCGGCGGGGCCGCGCCCCGCATCACCGGAACGCCGGTCACCAGCGGTGCTTTTGACGCTCACCGAGCTCGGGACACCGGCCGCGCTGCCCGCGCCTGCCGTGTCTCCGGTGCCGTCCGCGCCCGCGGCGCCTGGGGCAGCGGTCGGGCTGCCCGCGCCCGTTGTACGCCTGGTGCCGTCGCCGCCTGCCGTGCCTGCGGCGGTAATCGTCCGGTCCGGGCCTGTCGTGCCTGCGGTGCCGGTGGCGCTTGCGGTACCTCCGGCAGGGGCCGCGCTGCCCGCCCCCGCCGTACCTGCGGTGTCGTCCGCGCCTGCCGCACTCCCGGTACCGACCGTGAGTTCGGCGCCCGCCGTCCCCGATGCGTCCCTCTCCTCACCGGCACCGTCGCGCACCGGTACCCCGGCTGAACCGCCAGGGGCCACCGCGCTCATGGTCAGGAGGAGGGTCGAGGGGATCGTCACCTCGGCGGTCACACCGCCGCCCTGGGTGCGGGCGAGGGTGACGCCGACCTCCCAGCGGCGGGCGAGGGCGCCGACGACGAAGAGGCCGAGGACCTTCGTGGGGACGAGGTCGAGGCGTTCGCGGCGGATGAGGCGGGCGTTCTCCTCCTCCAGCCGTTCGGCGCTCATGCCCAGGCCGTGGTCGGCGACCGTGATCAGCGCGCCCTCGGCGACGTCCCGCACGCTCACCTCGACGGTGCTGTCCGAGGGGGAGAACGACACGGCGTTCTCCAGGAGTTCGGCCACCATCAGCGTGAGGTCGCCGATGATGTCGGGCTCCACCATGACCTCGGTCCGGGCGGACAGCCGTACCCGCTGGTAGCCCTCGATCTGGCCGAGCGCGGCGCGTACCACGTTGGTGAGCGCGGTCGGGCCGGAGTCCAGGACGGTCTCGCGGATGCCGGCGAGCAGCATCAGGCTGTCGGCGTTGCGGCGCAGACGGACCGCGATGTGGTCGATGCTGTAGAGCCGTTCGAGCAGGGCCGGGTCGGTCTCCCCACGCTCCACCGCGTCGATCAGCGCCAGCTGCCGGGTGGTCAGGTTGCTGACCCGGCGACCGACGTTGCCGAACATCTCCGCGGTGTTGCGGCGGCTGAGCACCTGCCGTGCCAGCAGCGCGACCGCGGTGGTCTGCACCCGGTTGAACACCTCGGCGAGCTGGCCGATCTCGTCGCGCGCGGTGACCGGTATCTCGCGCAGCCGGGGCGGCCCGTCGTCCTCGGCGTCGTCGTCGGCGACCCGGGCGAGTTCGCGGTCGGCGACCTCGGCGACCTGCCGGGCGGCGCCGGTGAGGGCCAGCACCGGGCGGACCACGGAGCGGCGCACCAGCACGGAGAAGGCGATCCAGAGGGCGAAGCCGACGATCGTGAGCCACAGCAACAGCCGGGCCCGGCTCTGGGCGCTCTCGGAGGCGTCGTCGGCCCGGTCGGCGATCTCGCCGATGAGCGAGGTGGTGATCTTCAGCCGGCTCTCGGCCTGGTCGCGGTAGACGCCGTAGGACGCCAGCGACTCCTGGAACGCCTTGCGGGCCGCGGCGGGCGAGTCGGCCTGCAGCGAGCTGGGGTCGACGGTGAGTTCGGCGTAGTGGCGGCCGATGGTGGCCTGTGGGGTGCTGTGCTCGATGCCGCTGAGCGTGTCGGCCTGCTCCTCCGTGGCGAACCGCGAGAAACGTTCCGTCTGGTAGGTGTAGACGGCGTAGTTGCCGACCGCGCCGGTGAACTCGATGAGCGCGTTGGAGTCACCGGTGCGCGCGGAGAACACGCCGGTCTCGTAGGCGGCGTGGGCGGCGTCGGCGCGCAGCAGGGAGTCGAGGAGGTTGCCGGTGAAGGTGGCGGAGAGGGCGGTGTTGCGGTCCAGCCCGAGGCCGTCGATGACGCTCTGGGCGGCGTTGGTGTACGCCGGGTCGATGTTGTCGGCGGGCAGGTAGCCCTGCTCGATGGTGTCGCGCAGGCTGTCCAGGCCGGTGACCTCGCGCAGGGCCTGCGCCTCGGTGTCCGGCAGCCGGTCACCGAAGGTCTCGCGCACCGTGCGGACCTGGGAGTCCACCATCACCTGTGCCATCCGGTAGGCGGTCTGCGAGGGAGTGCCGCCGTCGTTGGCGGCCTCGTGCCGCACGGAGAGCAGGATGGCCTGCTGGTGCTCGGACTCCAGTCGGTCGACGAGCTTGGCCACCTCGGTGCTGTCGCGCACGAGTTGGGCCGCCGACTCGGCGCGGTCGGACTCCTGGGACAGGTCAATGATGATGTAGCCCAGCAGCACCGCGACCACGGCGAGCGGGACGCCCAGCAGGACGTTGAGCTTGAGTCGGAAGGGCCATCGGTCGGCGAAGCCGTGTACGCCGCGTATGCCGTGGATCCGGCGGGCCCCGCGCCGCGACGGCGCGGCGGGCGCGTCCACCTCGTTCGTGGACACCGGGCCTCCTTCGTGGGGTACGTGACCGGATCTGATCGACGCGGACTGGAACCCCCGCGACCACTGTGACCGATGTCAACCGGACGTGAGCCTACCGGCATGTGTGAGGGGCGATCGCGTCGCCCTACGTCAAGAATCCATTACGAAGCGCCGTCGCGTCGCCGTCGGCCGGACCGGGTCCTGTTTGCCGTGCTTTTACAACCGGTCATGTTTCGAAGCCAATCGGTAACAAGACTGCTCTTGACTGAGCCAGAACTGGCTGGATTGGATCAACTCTGTGATTCCTACCGCGAAGAGCAGCTCGTTCAGCCCGAGACACCCCGGCGTCGCAGCCGTCGCCGTCGCCGCCGCGGCGGTGCTCGTCGCGGGATGTTCGTCGTCCTCCGACGACACCAAGGACCCCCTCTCCGAAGGCAAGTCGGACGGCAAGACCGTCGTGGTCGGCTCCAACAACTTCGCCGAGAGCATCCTGATCGCCGACATCTACGGCGAGGCACTGAAGGCCAAGGGCCTCAAGGTCACCTACAAGCCCAACATCGGCAGCCGCGAGACGACCTACGGTCTGCTGAAGAACGGCTCCATCACCGTCCTGCCCGAGTACAACGGCTCGCTGCTGGCGTACCTGGACGGCAAGGCGGAGCAGAAGTCGAAGGAGACCGTGAACGCGGCGGTCAAAGCCAAGCTCGACAGCAAGCTGACGCTGCTGGAGTCGGCGCCCGCCGAGGACAAGGACTCCGTCACGATCAACGCGGCGACCGCGCAGAAGTACAACCTGACCGCGCAGTCCACCCTCGCCGACCTCAAGGACGCCGCCCCCGACCTGGTGATCGGCGGCTCGCCCGAGTTCCAGACCCGGCAGCAGGGCCTGCTCGGTCTGAAGTCGGAGTACGGCCTGGAGTTCAAGTCCTTCAAGGCCCTCGACGCGGGTGGTCCGCTGACCCAGGCCGCGCTGAAGAAGAACACCGTGCAGGCGGCGGACATCTTCACCACGGACCCGACCATCCTCAAGGAGAAGTTCGTCGTCCTCCAGGACCCGAAGAACCTCTTCGGCTTCGCGAACGTGACGCCGCTCGCGTACAAGAGCGGGCTGTCCCAGGAGGGCGTCGACGCGCTGAACGCGGTCTCCGCGAAGCTCGACACCAAGACGCTGCTCGACCTGGACCTGCAGGTGCAGCTGGAGAACAAGGACCCGCTGGACGTGGCCAAGGCCTGGCTGAAGTCCGCCGGCCTGGGCTGACCATCTGGTGAGCACCATCGCCGACGATCCGACGCGACCGCCCCCGGCCCCCGGGGGCGGCCCCGTCACCCTGGACGGCACCGGCCTCACCGTCGACGAGCTGATCCGGCTCGCCGACGGCGGGGCCGTTCCCGTCGTGGCCCCCGAGGCCTACGACCGGGCCCGCCGCTCCTGGCACACCGCGCAGCGACTCGCCGCGTCGGGGCGGCTCTACGGCCGCGGCACCGGCGTCGGCGCGCACCGCTCCGTCACCGTCGACAGCGACGACGAGGCCTCGCACGGCCTGCGCGTCCTGCGCAGCCACGCCGGCGGCGCGGGGCCGTTGCTGCCCGCCCGCGAGGTCCGCGCGATGCTCACCGTCCGCGCCAACCAACTCCTCGCCGGCGGCTCCGGCATCCAGCCCGCCTTCATCGACGCCCTCACCGAGGCACTGACCTACGGCGTCCACCCCGCGATCAACACCTACGGCGGCATCGGCACCGGTGACCTGACGGCCCTGGCCCAGACGGGCCTGACCCTGATCGGCGAACGGCCCTGGCTGACCGACCGGTCGGCGGCACCGGAGGAGCGGTCGGGGGAGGCACAGGGCACGGAGTCGGTGTCGGGGCGGGCCGGGGAAGCGCCGGTCGGTCCGACGCACGGCCTGCCCACCCCCGTCACCCTCCACCCCGGTGACGCCCTCGCGCTGCTCAGCAGCAACGCGCTCGCGCTCGGACAGGCAGGGCTCGTCTGTCACGAGGTCGGGAGGTTGGTGCGGGCCACGCATGCCGTGGCCGCCTTGGCGCTCGTCGCGGTGGCCGGGTCGGGGGAGGCGTACGCCGCACCCGTGCACGCGCTGCGGCCGTATCCGGGGGCGGTGCGGGCGGCCGGAGAGGTGCGGCGGCTGCTGGGGCTGCCGGATCGGCCGCTCGGCACCGGGCGGCGGATCCAGGACCCCTTCGGCTTCCGGGCGTTTCCGCAGGTGCACGGCTGCGCCCTGGACGCCGTCGACGCACTGCGCCGGATCGTCGAGGTGGAGGTCAATTGCCCCTCCGAGAACCCCCTCATGGACCCCGACGGCACCACCGCCTACCACCACGGCGGCTTCTTCGCCGCGCCCCTGGGCCTCGCCCTGGACGGACTTGTCCTCGCCCTGCTGCAGACCGCCCAGCTGTCCGTCGCCCGCCTCACCGCGCTCGGCGACCCGGACCTCACCGGGCTGCCCGCCTTCCTCGCCTCGGGCCCCGCGAGCAGCTCGGGCACGATGATCCTGGAGTACACCGCCAACTCGGCCCTCGCCGAACTGCGCGCCTGCGCCGCCCCTGCCTCGGCCGGCCACGCCGTCCTCTCCCACGGCCTGGAGGAGGCCGCCAGCTTCGCCTCCCAGGCCGCCCGCCAGGCCCTGCGCGCAGCCGACGCCTACGCCACCGTCCTGGCCTGCGAACTCGTCACCGCCGTACGGGCACTGCGGCTCCACCCGGCACCCCCGCCGGTACCCGCCTTCACCATCGCGACGGCCACCCTGCCCGAGGGCACGGACGACCGCCCACTGACAGCGGACGTGACCACGGCGACAGAACTGCTGCCCGCGCTCGCTGAGTTGTGAGGTGGGCTGCACGCCGTGCCCGTCTTCGCCGTCAGCGGCGGTCGTCCTGCCCGAAGGCACGGACGACCGCCGCCGGCGGTGGAGGTGAGCGTGGTGGCGGAACCGCTGTCGGGGCTTGCCCAGCTGTGAGGGGCTGGGGAGGTCAGTAGCCGACGTAGAACGTGGCGTCCTGCTTTTCCGTCGTCGTGGAGATCGGGTCGATGCGCAGGACGTAGTTCGAGTGACGTATGTAGCGGGTCGGGAAGTTGTGCGAGCGGAAGGAGGCCCAGCTAGCGTCCGCCAGCCCCGCCTCGCGGTGGAACGTGGCGTCCGAGGCGAACGTCGACGTGCCGTCGTTGACGTCCAGGCGCAGCTCGTAGTTGTAGTGGCGCAGATAGCGGGTCGGGTTGTTGACCGACTGGAAGGAGACCCCGGAGCTGTCGGCGAGGCCCGGCACCAGCTTCCACTGCGAGTCGGTGTACGGGTCGAAGGGGTAGGGGTCGATGCGGCCCACGTAGTTGCTGTGCCGCCAGTAACGGCCGGGGAAGTTGTACGACTTGAGCCGGTTCCAGGTCGGGGCGCCCCACTTCGCGACCAGGTTGTCGTACACGGTCGAGGTGATCGACTGGATGCCGCAGTGCTTTGAGTTGAGCGGCTGGGTGTAGAGGCGCTGGTCGAGCGCCGTCCAGGTGCCGGCCGCGAGGTCGCTGCTCTGCCAGGCGTAGAAGACGCCGTTGGGGGTGTAGGTGTCGCCCCACAGGTACCAGGTGCCGGACGACAGCGATCTGACCAGGGTCGGGGCCTCGGTGCCGCCGTGCGAGACCGCGGTGCTGAACGGCGTGAAGCTGCCGGGGTTCAGCGAGTTCGACTTGGCGCCGACGAGGGTCCCGTTCTTCTTGAAGTACAGGTAGTTGACCCCGTTGACGCCGACGGCCATGTCACCGTCGATCACGTCGTAACCGGGGTCGAAGAAGACCTGCGGGGCCGACGCCGTGACGAAGTCGGTCGTGTAGTTGACCATGATGACGTTGTGGCCGCTGCTGTTGACCGCGGAGTAGATGAGCGCGTACTGGCCGCGACCCGCGTCCCAGAACGCCTCCGGTGCCCAGCTGTGGGTGTTCATGTCGTGCAGCTTCAGCCGGTGGTAGCCGGTGAAGGTGCGCAGGTCGGTGGAGTTCCAGACGTGGACGTACTGGCTGACGTAGTTCCAGTCGGTGCCCTTGAGGTCGGTGGCGAGCACGACGAAGGTGCCGTCCTGCTTGCGCAGGATGAACGGGTCGCGCAGCCCGAGCGCCCCCTCGGTGGGCGTGACCACGGGGTTGTTCTGGTTGAGCGGCATCCACTGCAGACCGTCCTGGCTGACGGCCAGGTGCAGACCGTAGTTGGCCTCGAGCATGGTCGTGGACTCGGTGAAGTACGCCATGACGTACGCCGAGTCGGCCGCCTGGGCGGAGCCGGAACCGAGGGTCAGGCTCAGCGGCACGGCGGCGGCCAGGCCGAGGATCGTGCGGCGGGAGGGTTGGGGGGCCGGGGTCATGTGCTCTCCAGGGGGTGCGGGTGCCCTCAAGGCGCGCTCTAGGTTGTTCGATGTATCGAACGTGGTTCGGTGGGGCGGTCAGAAGGTAGAGCTGAGGCGGGTGAGCGTCAATGACACGGACGTGCTTGGCGGGAAACCGCCATCCGTTTACGGCGGTTCACCGTGATGCGGTTGCTTCAGACCGTGGCGATCAACCGGTCGATCAGCGCGATCAGCACGTCCCGGCACGACTCCCGCTCCCGCGCGTCGCACAGGAGCACCGGGATGTGCTCCGGCAGCGCCAGGGCGTCCCGGACGTCCTCCGGCGGATACGGGTGCTGTCCGTGGAAGCCGTTGACACCGACGACGAAGGGAATGCCCCGGCGCTCGAAGAAGTCGACGGCGGCGAAACTCGCCTCCGGCCGCCGCACGTCGATCAGAACCACCGCGCCCAGCGCGCCCACGGCAAGGTCGTTCCACATGAACCAGAACCGCTGCTGCCCCGGCGTGCCGAACAGGTACAGCACCAGGTCGTCGCTGATGGTGATGCGACCGAAGTCCAGGGCCACCGTGGTGGCACGCTTCTCCTCGATGCCCACGAGGTCGTCGACGCCCAGCCCGGCCACGGTCAGCGGTTCCTCCGTACGCAACGGGGCGATCTCGCTGACCGAGCAGACCATGGTGGTCTTGCCGACGCCGAAGCCGCCGGCGATGAGGATCTTCACGGTGTCGGGTGCGGCGGTGGTGTCAGAGCCGGCCAAGGCCGTCCCTCACTTTCTGCAGCAGGTCCAGGTCCGGGGTGCCGGAGACGGGGTGCGGCGGACGCGCCGTGATCAGGCCCGCCTCCAGCAGGTCGCAGAGCATGATGACGACCACGCTCACCGGGAGGTCGAGATGGGCGGCGACCTCCGCCACGGCGACCGGCCGCGCGCACAGCCGCAGGAGCCGCGCCTGCTCGGGCTGCGGGCGCATGGCACGGTCGGGCGGCGGATCCACCGCGGTCACCGTCGTGATGAGCGTGAAGTCGGCGCGGCTCGGCCGGGTCCGTCCGCGGATGAGGGCGAACGGTCGTACCAGTCGGCCCGCCTCGTCGGCTCCGCTCACCTCACCCGCCGTTGCCGACAACGGGACCGACACCGGCCCGCGGCGCCGCGCTCAGGTGCTCGCCGATCTTCTTCACCAGCATGTTCATCTGGTACGCCACCACCCCGACGTCCGCGCCCGGCCCGGTCAGCACCACGAGATGGGCGCCGGGCCCGGCGGCGGTGAGGATCAGATAGCTGTTGGCCATCTCGATGAGCGCCTGGCGCACCGGTCCGCCCCGGAAGTCCATGCTGACGCCCTTGCTGAGACTCATCAGCCCGGACGCGGTCGCCGCGAGGCGTTCGGCGTCATCACGAAGGAATCCGGTCGACTTGCTGACCACCAGCCCGTCGTCGGAGAGCACGACGGCCTGGTTCACGTCGGCGACCCGGTCCACGAGTCCGGTGAGCAACTGGTCGAGCTGGGTGTTCGTGGCGGGGATGGGGCGTGTCATGACGGTGTCCTTCACGAGCGGTCGGCGGGTGGGGTCGAGGTCGGGGAGGCGCCCGTGGCGGCCGGCTCCTCAGCGTCGTACGGCTCCGGTCCTTCGTCGTCCCGTGCGCGGAGCGTGCCGCGCTGGAAACCGGCGAGCGAGGAGGCGGCGCGCTCCGCGGTGAAGTCGTCGGCCGAGGTGTCCTCCTCGGCGGGCAGGGCCTCCTCGCGCAGTTCGACGGCCAGGCTGGTCTGCGGGACGCGCCGGGGCAGCGGGGTGAGCCCGTCGGTCCGCGCGGGCGCCGCGGGGGCGGCGACGGCGGCGGTGCGGACCGGGACGGGGGAGCGGGGCGGGAGCGCCTCCGGGGCGGGCCCGGCCGCGTCGGCGTCGGCGTCGGCGCTCCCCTCCGGCTCGCCGGGCGCCTCCCGTACCACGATGTCGTGCGGGATCAGCACGATCGCCGTGGTCCCGCCGTACGGCGAGGAGCGCAGATGGGCCGTGATGCCGTGCCGGTGCGCCAGCCGGGAGATCACGAACATGCCCAGCCGCAGGTCGTCCGCGAGCCCCACCACGTCGAACTGCGGAGGCTCCGCCAACTGTGCGTTGAGCGAGGCGTAGTCGTCCTCGGACATGCCCAGGCCCCGGTCCTCGATCTCGATGGCGAGGCCCTTGGCCACCATGGAGGCCCGCACCCAGACCGGGCTGGGCGAAGGTGAGTACACGGTCGCGTTGTCGATGAGCTCGGCCAGCAGGTGGATCACGTCCGCGACCGCCGGCGGGGCGAGACACACTTCCTCCTCGGTCTGCACCTCCACCCGCTGGTACTCGGCGACCTCGCCGACCGCGCCCCGCAGGATGTCGATCAGCGCCACCGGTTCGCTCCAGGTGCGCCCGGGCCGCTCGCCGCTGATGATGACGAGGTTCTCCTCGTAGCGGCGCAACTGGCTGGCCGTGGAGTCCAGTTCGTACAGGCCCTTGAGCACGTCGGGGTCCTGGTGTCGGCGTTCCAGCGCGTCGAGCTTGCTGAGCTGGAGGTTGACCAGGTTCTGGCTCTGCCGGGCGATGCCGAGGATCACCTTCTGGAATCCGCGCCGGGTGTCGGCGAGTTCGACGGCGGTGTGCACCGCGGTGCGCTGCGCGGTGTTGAAGGCCTGCGCCACCTGACCCAGTTCGTCGTTGCCGTAGTCGAGCGGGGGCGTCGCCGAGTTCACGTCGACCTTCTCCCCACGGTCGAGCCGTGCAACCACATCCGGCAGCCGTTCCTGCGCCAGGCCCAGGGTGGCCTCCCGCAGACCCCGCAGCCGCCGGGACAGGGACCGGGTGATCCGCCAGGACATGCCCACGCAGAGCAGCAGCGCGACCAGGCCGCCGGCGCTCAGCGAAGCGGCCTTCAGCAGCAGCCCGTCGGCCCGGTCCGAACTGCGTTCGAGGAGTGCGTTCGTCTGCTGCTGGATCAGGTTCGTGTAGTTCTTGGAGAGCTTGTCCATCGCGGTGCTCCACCGCTTCCCCGACTCCGGCAGAGCGATGCTGCGGCCGTCGCGGCTCGAGATGCGGGCGGCGAGCACCTGGTCCTCCACGGACTCCAGGGTCTGCCACTCGGGGCTCTGCAGTATCCGCTCGGTCTCCGCCTTCGCGGCGCCGGTCAGCGCGGGGACGACCTGGTCCTGGACCAGCCAGCGGCGCGCTTCCACGAGCTGCGCGTACGCGGTCCACGCCTTGCCGTCCATCTGCCCCGTGGGCCAGGCCAGGGTGAGCTGGGCGTCCTCCTGGGAGACCAGCTCCGCCGCGTGCTCCAGCGCGACGAGCGGGCCGGCCTGCGAGGTGAGGTCGCCGTCGTCGACCTGGGAGAGCTCCTGGAAGGCGTGGATCTGGTCGTCGATGATCGACGTGTACTGGTCCAGCGCCTGCTCGGCGGTGATGTCGGTGGGATGGTCCACCTGCCCCCGGTAGTACTCCAGGCTGCCCACCGACGCGACGACCGAGTACATCCGCTCCGCGACCCGGTCGGGTGCCTCCTGGATGGCGTCCTGCTGGCTCACCAGCTTCGCGACCGCCTCGTCGGTCTGCTTGCGCGCCGCGTCGAGGGCGGCACGGGAGCCCTTCGGCGAGGCCAGCCAGGCCGCTGACAGACTGCGTTCCCCCTGGAGGGCGAGCGTGGCCTCGGTGCCCATGGCGCCGGTCGACTTGCTCAGCTCCGTCTGGGCGCGCAGCCGTAGCCCTTCCGAGAACGTCTGGATCGTCGTCACGCCCCACATGGCGGCGAGGGTGACGCTGGGGACCAGGGCCAGCAGGATCAGGGAGAGACGTATGGAGCCAAGACGGCGGCGCCGGGCACCTTTCCGTGGAGACATCGTCATCCTTGGGCGATCAGCGGGGAGCGAGGGGAGGGGACGGTGGGGGAGGGCGGGGGAGTATGAGGGACGGTGAGCGGGGATGGTCCGGTCAGCGGGTTCCGTTGGCGGCGAATCCAGCGACCGCGGCGACGTTCGCCTTGGTGACGAACGCGGGGCCGGTGAGCACCGGCGCCACGCCACCGCCGCTGATGTTGCCGTTGGTCTTGTACAGCCACAGCGCGTCCACGGCGAGGTAGCCCTGGAGGTACGGCTGCTGGTCCACGGCGAACTGCACGTCACCGTCGCGGACCGCCTCGACGAGGTCCTTGTTCAGGTCGAAGGTCGCCACACGCGCCCGGCTGCCGGCCTTCTTCACCGACTTCACCGCCGCGAGCGCGAACTGCGCGCCCATCGTGACGACCTCGTCGATGCTCGGGTCCCGCTCCAGGCTCGTGGTGACGGCGGTGGACATCGCGTTCATGTCGGTGCCGTCCACGTAGAGCATCTCGGTCTCGCCACCGAACGTCTTCTTCACGCCCGCGCAGCGCGCCTCCAGGCCGATGTTGCCCCGCTCGTGGATGACGCACAGGGCGTGCTTGGCCTTCAGCCCGTTCAGCTTCTCACCCACGGCCCGGCCCGCGACGCTCTCGTCCTGGCCGAAGTACTCGAGCATCCCCGTGGACTGCCAGGCGGTGACACCGGAGTTCAGGCCGACCACCGGTATGCCCGCCGACTTCGCCTCGGCGACCGGTGCTTTCATCGCCTGCGGCTTGGCCAGGGTCAGCGCGATGCCGTCGACCCGGTCGCGGATCGCGTCCCGCACCAGTTCCGCCTGCCCCGCCGCGTCGGAGTCGCTCGCGTACGTCAGGTCGACGTGGTCCTTCTCGGCCGCTGCCTCGGCGCCCTTGCGCACCAGCTCCCAGAAGTCGTCGCCCCTGCCGCCGTGGGTGACCAGGGCGATCTTCAGCCGCCCCGTGTCCGCCCGGCCCGCCGCGTCCGCGTTCGCGTCGGCCGAGGTGTCGCCGAAGGCGGAGCAGCCGGCGAGGAGGAGACACACGGCTGCGGCGAGAGCCGTGACGCGCACGGATCTGCGGGGGGAGGGAGGTGGGAGGGGAGTGTTCATCGGGGGTGCACCTCGCTGTGCGGCAGAGCAGGAGGAAAGATCGAGCGCGGTCGAAGTCGCAGGAAGGACGCCGACCGAGACACTTTCGCTGGCTGGGAGCCAACCGTGTGTGACCGCCGGTAGTCAAGTGAGCAATCGCATGCGGTGAGTTGCCGCTGCCGCATCGTGATCTACTAGGCGGGACCAATCGCCCTTTTCACGGGGCGAGTTGCCGTATTCGCTCGAAACCCGGACGTGAGTATTCCTCCACGCGACCTCCAGCGACGGAAGAAATCCTCCACAGCGGAGCGATGGCCGAAATCATGCGATCTCGCGCCGACCCCAAGTCCGCACGACGTCCATGGCGTGGGCCCGCGACCAGGTGCCTGGACTGGGCCGGTCCCGTGAGGGGACGCGGTGGGGCACAGGACACAAGAGGCGGTGGCGGTCGGCGGGCGCGGCAGGGGCGGTGGAGGTTACGGGGATCCGTCCGCCGATGTGCTCGCACGGGCGGCCGAGACCTTCGGGCTGCCGGCCTCGCCCGCGCGGCCGCACATCGTGTGGGCGCTGGCGCTGGCGCAGGGCCGAGAGCGAAGTGAGCGGGCTGGCGGAGCGGGTCGGCTGGGCGTCGCCCGCGTCAGCCGGCACCTGACGAAGCTGAAGCTCGCCGGGCTCGTCCGCTCCCGCCGCGAGGGCCGTCGCGGCCGAAGACGCCGCCGCGCCGGCCCCCGTCACAGGGGTCGGCGCGGGCGTACAGCGGTCAGGCGGGTCCGCCGGCCTGCTGCTCGAACGACGACGGTACGGCGGCGGCCTTGGCCTGCAGCCGGGCCTCGTCCTTGCGCTGGCGGCGGCTCTTGCGAGGATCCTGGTCCGCCACCCACCCGAAGGCCAGGCAGCTGCCCACGACTCCGAGGAGCAGACCGATGAGGAAGCCCCCGATGTTCGAGGTGAGCCACGTGCCCAGGGAGAGCAGGACGCCCAGGATCGAGTAGAAGAGGCGCTGGGTCGGGTTGAACAGGATCAGCAGCCCGATCAGCACCATCAGGGTAGGCAGGAGGTAGCCGGCCAGTCCCTGCATGCCGACGTGCAGGATGACCGGCAGCGGTGCCTTCATCGTCACCAGGATCTCCGCGCCGCCCAGGACGAGCATCAGCCCGCCGGGGAAGGGCCGGCGCGCGCTCCACTGCCGGAACCGGTTCATTACTTGCAACCCTCGCTGCTGAACTTCATGCGCAGGTCGGGCAGCTTGAAGACGGCCGCGGTGGCGGCGTAGTTGTGCTGGTAAAGGTCGGTGATGACGACCTTCTCGGCCTGCTGGCCGTAGACGCCGGGCATGCCCCGGGTGTCGACCTTGTCGAAGGTGCTGGCGTCCCGGCCGATCTGGATGTTGTTGAACGCCGCGTTGCCGGTGATCTCGTCGGAGTCGATGGCCAGGTTCTCCACGCCCACCTTGGTGCCCTTGTTGCCGGCCGTCAGGACGAGCTGGATGCCACCGAGGTCGACGCTCTGGCAGAGGTTGGTCAGCTTGCCGCTCTTCACCACCGAGGTGACGACCAGCACGTCACCGCCCGTGTCGCCCTGGTTGGGGCTGTTCGGGATCATGTGGTCCAGCGAACCGAACTGCGCGAAGCCATTGCCTTCGAGCTTGTCGGCGGTGACCACGAACGGCATACCGGAGATCGAGAACTGCACGCCGAGGGCGCCCTCGGCGGTGAGGATCGCGAGCCCCGCGGCGACACAGGTCGCGGGCACCGCCATCACGGCGGCCCGGCGCAGCCGGACCCGGCCGCGTCTCTCTGCGGAACCGCTCACCGGGTTCTCGGGGGTGTTGTCGGCGGACGACGTGACGTCCGAGGACGAGGCCATGTCTGCTCCCATGGGCATAGTCATGCGGGTTGGGCTTCAAATGGCACGTTGTCCTGGCGCGGACAGCGGCTGTCGCGCACACCTCCTCACAACTCCCGGAAATCGCAAGGGCTTTCTCGTTACGCGTCAGTAGCCATCTCGGAAGTTACCGATGGTTACACCCAGGGGTCAAGGGCATTGTGAAAAAAGGGTGTCCATTGTGTGTCACTCGTGATCTGGATGCCAAACAAAGATCGACAAGGTCGTCCTCTCCACACAACTTCCCGACTACTTCTTGACGCTGACAGATCCTCAGGTCTACAACTCTCCTGGTTCACCGGATCCGTGGCGCCGGATCCGCGGCGCGCCGGCCAACTGGCGCGCACTTCCCGGACTTACCTTCCTCACGGGCACGTTCTGCCCCCGAGTCCGCCTGATCAGCACCTCCCGGCACCGGCACGGCCGCCCTTCCCATCCTGGGAACCGTGTCCGGTCGCCCCTCCTGCCCGGCCCGGCCGGAGGCCACCCCCAGCGCCTCCGGCCGGTCACCGGCCGCCGTCGCTGCCGGTCCGTCACGTACGGAGAAGGCGTCACGGACCGGCAGCGGCGGACACCGAGCCGCGCCGTCCCCGCCAGCTCCTTCGGGACCAACCGCGCCCCCCACCCCGAAGGCCCCCCACGCGCACGACCACCCCCACCCCCGCACGGCCACCCCCCACGCCCAAGTCCACCCCCCACCCCCACGAGTTCAGCCCCCCACTCCCCAGAAATGAGGCACCCCGCATGCGTACGCGTTCTCTCCTCACCCTCGTCGGCACCGTCGCCGCCCTCTCGCTGCCCGCCGTCGCCCCCGCCTCCGCGGCCGACACCCCGGTGCTGACCGCGGGCGGCAACGCCGTGGCCGTCGGTGACGTCCTCACCGCGTCGCTGGCCGGCGGCACCGCCGCCACGCTCTACTCCAGCGCCACCGGCACCAGCGGCGTCTCCTGCTCGTCCTCGCAGTTCACCGCGACCGTCACCGGCAACCCGACCGCGCCCGGCACGGCCACCGAGTCGCTCACCGGGCACACCTTCTCCAACTGTTCCGCGAACGTGCTCGGCGTGCTCGGCGTCACCGGCATCACGGTCAACAACCTGAACTACACGACGAGCGTGTCCTCCGACGGCACCGTCTCGGTGACCCCGGCGGCCGGCTCCACCATCCAGACCACGGTCGTGCTGCGCACCCTGCTGGGCAGCATCAACTGCGTCTACCAGGCGCCCAGCCTGACCGGCGCGGCCGGCAACGCCGACAACAGCATCACCTTCACCGCGCAGGAGTTCACGAAGGTGTCCGGCTCGTCCCTGTGCTTCGCCAAGGGCTACTTCACCGCCAAGTACGCCCCGGTGACCGACGGAACCACGCCGGTCACCGTCAACTGACCTTGCTGGGAGGAGAGCTCAGCGCCGACGCAGGCGCAGGACCAGGGCGGCGCCGCCGGTGAGCACCAACACCGCTGTGGCGCCGCCCGCCAGCATCGGGGCCGACGGACCGGACCCGGCGTCGGTGGTGGAGGCCACCGGCGCGCTGTCCGGTGCGGAGCTGCGGGCCTGCGCGGCGGTGCCCGCCGGGGCCGGCGCGGAGGGCGGCGGTGTCGGCGTCGGCGTCGGCGAGCTGGCCTTGGCGGACGCCGGCGGCTTGCTCGCGGCCGGGGTCTTCGCCGCGGGAGGCGCGGCCGATGCCTTCGCCTCCGGGAACACCACGTCGGAGCACGAGTAGTACGTGTCCGGCGTACTGCTGTTCTGCCAGACCGTGTAGAGGACGTGCCGTCCCGTCCGGTCGGCCGGCAGTTTCGCGCTCAGGCGGTACGCGCCGCCCGTCAACGCGGGGTCCGTCACCTCGGCGAACGGCTGCTGCGGCAGGTCGGACCAAGTCAGCGGCTTCGTCGGGTCGTAGCCGGGTTTCGTCAGGTAGAGCCTGAAGGTGCCGGTGTGCGGGATCGTCGAGACGTACTTCATGCTCAGCGTGGAGCCGGGCGTGAGCCGTGTCGACGGCCAGTCGGAGCGGGCGAGGTCGAGGCCCTTGTAGGCGGGCAGGCCGCCGCTGCACAGCTCCCCGTCGGGGATCGTCTGCCGGTCCCGGCCGTTCACGTTCGCGACGCGCAGGTTGTCCCAGGCGGTGAACGGTGCGCCGTTGGCGGCGACGGCCGCCTTGCAGGCCGCCGTGCCCTTCTGCGCGCCCCCGTCCGGCGAACAGGCCACCACCCGGCTGACCGGATCCGTGGGGGCGCCGTGCGCCTGGGCGGGCCCGGCCGCCCACACCGCGAGCAGAAGCGGGCTCGCGGCGACGGCCGTCAGGACAGCGGTGCGGTGTGCGGTCATCCGGGGCATCCGGAACGTCTCCTCGGCCGGCATAGGAACGGTCTGCTCCCCTGGAGTACGGCCGACGGGCCCGGCGCGTTCAGTACGCCCCGCCGCGTTCACCACGCGGTCACCCCGCACCGGTCGCGCGGGCAAAGGGGACATTCGCTGTCAACCGGCCGATGTTGAGGGTGGGTTTCCGGCCGGATCGAGGGTTTCCCCTGTATCCCTATGACCTCCGCTTTGCCTATCGTTCCAGCACAGCTGACCCACAGGTAACCCCTCGTCCGGTCGGCACACGCGCCTGGCCGGCCGTTGCTCCGCTTTTCGACGCACCCCCTCCGCTTCGACGACGAAGCGATTCGAACCGCGCCAACTCCGCGCTGCCCGGAGTACGGCAACGAAAGGCAAAGCCCTTGCGTACCTCTCCCTCCCTCAGACGGAAGCTGATATCCGTCGCCGCCCTCTCCGCGGCCCTGCTGACGACCGGCACCGCCTCCGTCGCCGTCGCCCAGGAATCCGCTCCCCGGGACGCCTCCGCCGTCCCCACCGCGCAGACCGAGGCCGCCCCCGGCACCACCGCCGAGCGCCTCATCGTCGGCTACAAGTCCGGCGCCGAGGAGGCCAAGTCGAACCAGGCCGCCGAGGCCGACGCCGCCGCCAAGGGCAAGGAGGCCGGCGAGGACGTCGACTTCCAGCGCCGCCTCGGCACCGGCGCCGCCCTCGTCGACCTGGGCTCGGACGTCACCCGGGCCGACGTCGCCGACGTCGTCGCCGAGTACCGGGCCGACCCGCAGGTCGCCTACGTCGTACCGGACCGCCTCAACAAGCCGAAGGCCGACCCGAACGACACCGAGTACGCCAAGCAGTGGGACCTGTACGAGGCCACCGCCGGCATGAACGTGCCGGGCGCCTGGAACACCACCACCGGCACCGGCGTCACCGTCGCCGTCATCGACACCGGTTACGTCACCCACTCCGACCTCGCCGCGAACATCGTCGCCGGCTACGACTTCATCGGCGACACCGCCGTCTCGGTGGACGGCGACGGCCGTGACAGCAACCCGGCCGACCCGGGCGACTGGTACAACGCGGGCGACTGCGGTTCCGGTATCCCGGCGAGCAACTCCTCCTGGCACGGCACCCACGTGGCCGGCACCATCGCCGCCGTCACGAACAACAACAAGGGTGTCGCGGGCATCGCCTACGGCGCGAAGATCTCCCCGGTCCGTGTGCTCGGCAAGTGCGGCGGCTACGACTCCGACATCATCGACGCCATCACCTGGGCCTCCGGCGGCACCGTCTCCGGCGTTCCCGCCAACTCCAACGTCGCCAAGGTCATCAACATGAGCCTGGGCGGCGACGGCGCCTGCACCTCGGCGACCCAGAGCGCGATCACGGCGGCCGTGAACCGCGGCACCACGGTCGTGGTGGCCGCCGGCAACGAGAGCGACAACGTGGCGAACCACTCGCCGGGCAACTGCAACAACGTCATCTCCGTCGCCGCGACCAACCGCTCCGGCGCGAAGGCGTCCTACTCCAACTACGGCTCCCTCGTGGACATCTCGGCGCCCGGCGGCCAGACCAGCACCGGCACCGCGAACGGCATCCTGTCCACGTTGAACTCCGGCACGAAGACGCCGTCCAGCGAGTCGTACGCTTACTACCAGGGCACCAGCATGGCCACCCCGCACATCGCGGGCCTGGTGGCGCTGCTGAAGTCGGCGAACGCCTCGCTGACCCCGGCCCAGATCGAGTCGGCCATCAAGGCCAACGCCCGTGCGCTGCCCGGCTCCTGCTCCGGCGGCTGCGGCGCGGGTCTGGCGGACGCGGCCAAGACGGTGCAGGCGGTGACCGGGGGCTCCGGCGGCTCCACGGGGGGCACCACCTTCTCCAACACCACCGCGGTCTCCATCCCGGACAACGGCTCGGCGATCGAGTCCCCCATCGCCGTCACCGGCCTCAGCGGCAACGCGCCCTCGACGCTCCAGGTCGGCGTGGACATCACTCACACGTACCGCGGTGACCTGGTCATCGATCTGGTCGCTCCCGACGGTACGGCCTACCGTCTGAAGTCCTCCAGCACCTCGGACTCCGCGGACAACGTCAACACCACCTACTCGGTGAACGCCTCCAGCGAGGTCGCAGGCGGCACCTGGAAGCTGCGCGTGCAGGACGTGGCCGCGCAGGACACGGGCCGGCTCAACAGCTGGAAGCTGACGTTCTGACCTCAAGACCGACGAGGTCGACAGCGGTGACGCCATGAACGGGCGGGCCGGCCGGTGCGGATGGGCGCCGGCCGGCCCGCCTTCGCGTTCCCCGGCGTCACACGTGCGTGGGCTCGCGCTCCTCGGCGCCCAGCGGGTCGAGCGTCGCCAGGACCCGGGCGCCGCGGTCGGCCGCGCTGTCGAGGTGTTGCAGCAGACCCGGTACGGCGATGCTCGGCAGGATGTGGGACCACAGCACCGACAGCCGCTCACCGAGGTCCGCGCGGCCGGTCAGCGCCCGTGACATCAACTGGATGCCGGTGAACGCGCCGACGAGCATCTCCACCGTCTCTCGCGGCCGCACGGTCGGCAGCAACTCGCCCCGCTCCCGGGCCAGTTCCAGCAGTACTGTCAGTCGCTCGGCCCACTGCCGGAACGGCTCGCTGTGATCCACGCTCGACGGGGTCTCCTGGTCCACCGCGAGCCGGACACTGCCCCGCAGCAGGGAGTTGCTCAACAGCCGCTGACCGACGACGAACGTCATGTCGACGATCTCCTGCACCTTGCAGGTCTGCGGTGGCACGGCACCGAAGGGCACCTGCTCGTCCAGCACCGCCTGGGCGAGGGACTCCTTCGACGGGAAGTGGAAGTACAGGGCGCCCTTGGTGACTTCGGCCCGCTCGAGCACCATGGCGATCGTCGTAGACGTGTAGCCGTGCTCGTCGAACACCGCGCCGGCGGCTTCCAGGATCGCCCTGCGCGTCCTGATGGCGCGCTCCTGTTTCGCCATAAGAGCCCCTCCGCGGCGCCGAGTCAGTCTGTCTTCGCCTTCGTGTGCCGGAACGGCCCGATCATAGAGGATCTTCGACTGATCTCCATTGAAAACAAACCGGTCGCCTCGTACTCTAACGCTCACCGGAGCGGACGATCCACCGTCCGCCATGGCCTTTCGGGGACCGTAGGGAGCGAGATGACTCGACCGCGGCAGGTTGCCGATGCATCACCCATGACGGCGACCGTCCCCCGTCAACTCGTACACCGTGCGGCGGTCGCGGAAACCTATCTGACCGGCTGGAACAGAACCGGGGCCGACCGGTTCGCCGTGTCGGCCCAGTGGCCGCGAGCCCACGGGTTACACGTGTCGTCCGACTGGTCGGCCTACGATCCACTGCTCGTCGTGGAGACGGTCCGGCAGAGCGGCACGCTCCTCATGCACACCGGCTACGACGTCCCGCTGGACCATCAGTTCGTGCTCCAGGAGTTCCAAGTCGACACGTACCCGGCGCACTTGTTCGTCGGCCCGCGGCCGGCGGAGCTCGTCGTCGAGATCGACTTCACCCAGGTCCGCTACCGCGGCACCCGCCCCGCGTCCGCCCGTTACGCGGCACGCGTCCTGCGCGCCGGCGCCCTGGTCGCGACCGCCGACGTCGCCTTCACCTGCGTAGGGCCCGCCGTCTTCCACCGACTGCGCGGAGGCCGCGCCCCGGAGACGATCTCGGCCGTGCCCGTTCCGCCCGGACTGCCCGCGGCCGCCGTCGACCGTGTCCAGCCCGGGGACGTCGTCCTCGCCCCCACCGACCGTCCCGACCGCTGGCAGCTGCGCGTCCATACCGGACACCCCGTTTTCTTTGATCACCCCCTCGACCACGTCCCGGGCATGCTGCTCATGGAGGCCGCCCGCCAGGCCGCCCACCTGCGAAGCTCCGACCGAGAGGTGCCCGTGTTCTACCACGCGACCTTCCACCGCTTCGCCGAACTGGATCAACCCGCCTGGATCGAGGCGAGCGGCGGCAACGGCACGAAGGTGCAAGTCGTGGGAACCCAGGGCGAGTCGACGCTCTTCGAATGTGTGGTCGCCACCACCGCAGAGTGAGTTATGGTGTGCGGGGGGTAAGAAACAAACGGCATGACCCGTTCTTTACGTCCCAGGAGTGTCCAGCCGATGGCGAGGCAACTACGCGCCGAGCAGACCCGAGCGACGATCCTCACGGCCGCCGCCGACCTGTTCGACCGTCATGGGTACGAGTCGACGAGCCTGAGCGACATCGTTCAGCACGCCCATGTCACCAAGGGCGCGCTCTACTTCCACTTCGCGGCCAAGGAGGACCTGGCCCACGCCATCATGGAGCTCCAGTCGCAGGCCTCCCGGCGGCTGGCGGGCGAAGTCGACGAGCGGGGCTGCTCCTCCCTCGAAGCGTTGATGCGCCTGACGTTCGGCCTCGCCCGGCTGTCCGTCGAGGGCCCCATCACCCGGGCCGGCCTCCGGCTCGCCACCGGGGGAGCGGAGGTGCGCGCGCCCCTGCGGCATCCGTTCAACGAGTGGCTCGACCTGATCTCGCGTCGCCTCGTCGGCGCGGTCAAGGAGGCAGACCTCCACCCGGACATCGATGTCGACGCGGTCGCCCACTCCCTCGTCAGCTTCTTCGTCGGCACCCGGGTCGTCGGCCGCACCACCGAACCCCCCACCCGACTGCCGCGCAGAGTCGCCGAGATGTGGCACGTCCTGATCCGCGGCCTGGTACCGGTGACCCGCCGCCCGCGCTACCTGACCCTGGCGACGCGGCTGGAGCGGGAGATCAGGGTCTACGAGATGCAGTGACGGGGCGGGGTGTGTGCCGTGGCGGGTGATCGGGGGCGGCCTGCCGGCCGGGCGGT
Source organism: Streptomyces sp. NPDC043427 (assembly GCF_056436655.1). Classification (NCBI taxonomy): domain Bacteria; kingdom Bacillati; phylum Actinomycetota; class Actinomycetes; order Kitasatosporales; family Streptomycetaceae; genus Streptomyces; species Streptomyces sp. NPDC043427. The sequence continues at coordinate 150,971 of NZ_JBWKCC010000011.1, forward strand.
ACGGTGAGGCGCATGCCCCGCACTCCCTCCGCACCCGTGATCCTCGGCGACGAGCCCGGCTCCTTCCCGCACAGCGTGCTGGCCGAGCGGCACCCCGCGATCATCCGCCAAGTGCGGGACGCCTTCCCGTACGGACCGGAACAGCACCGCGCCCTCGACGCCCTGCTGGAGAACTGCGCCAAGGGTGTGATCGAGCCGCTGCCCGCCGACGCACACGACGGGGAGCGATGGCGGGCCTGGGGCCTCGCGGATCACGTGGGCCGGTCCTGGTTCGACGTGCCCTGGCTGTGGTCCGAAAGCTACTTCTACCGTCAACTCCTCGACGCTGTCGGCTACTTCGGCCCCGGCGCCTGGCGGGGCATCGACCCCTTCCGGCCCTCCAAGCTCGCCGAACTCGACGCCTTTGAGACGGACGAGGAACTGGCCGCGCTCGACGACCTGGAGGGCCGCCCGGCCGACGAACGCGCCAACGCCCTCCTGCACGGCTCCCTGTGGGGCAACCGCGCCGACCTCGGCTTCCGTCTCTCCGCGGGCGGCGCCGACACGCGGGCCCCCACGCCCGCCCTGGTCGCCGACGACAGCGACACCCTCTGGTCGCTGCTTCCCGCCTCCGGCACGGGCACCCTCTGCCTCGTCGCCGACAACGCGGGCCGCGAGCTCATCCCCGACCTGCTCCTCGTCGCCCATCTCCTCGACCAGCAACGCGTGGGCCGGGCCGTCCTGCACATCAAGCCGTACCCGTACTACGTCTCCGACGCCACGACCGCCGACCTGGTCGACGCGCTGCGCCGGCTGACGGCGGCACCGGGCGCGGCGGCCACGTACGGCAGGCGCCTGTGGGCCGCCCTGGCCGACGGCAGCCTCACGGTCCGCGCCCACCCCTTCGCCGCCGCCCCGCTACCGTTCGAGGCGCTGCCCGCCGACCTGCGCGCGGAGTTCGGCGCGGCCGCGCTGACCATCGTCAAGGGTGACCTCAACTACCGCCGCCTGGTCGGAGACCACCGGTGGCCACCCACCACTCCCTTCGCCGACGTCACCGCGCACTTCCCGGGCCCGGTCGCCGCCCTGCGCACCCTGAAGTCCGACGTGATCACCGGACTCGACCCCGCCACCGAGGCCGCACTGGTGGCCGCCGAGGGGCAGCGCTGGCGAACGGGCGGGACGCACGCGCTGATCCAGGTTCGGCGGTAGCTCACGTGTCAGCCTGTGGTGCAGCCGGCCAACTCCGCTGGAGGGCACGGAATCCCGGGCCGATTCACGCGATGGTGTGATCATGTCCCGCCCCGCGGATGGCCGCCGAGGGCCCAGGGTAGGGCCCGGCCATGACGCAGCCGTTCGAACTCCCGCACTTCTACATGCCGCACCCCGCGCGGCTGAACCCGCACGTCGACGAGGCCCGTGCCCACTCGACGCGGTGGGCGCGCGACATGGGCATGTTGGAGGGGTCCGGGATCTGGGAGCAGGCCGACCTCGACGCGCACGACTACGGGCTGCTCTGCGCGTACACCCACCCCGACTGCGACGGCCCGGCGCTCTCGCTCATCACCGACTGGTACGTGTGGGTGTTCTTCTTCGACGACCACTTCCTCGACATGTACAAGCGCACCCAGGACCGCGTCGCGGGCAAGGCACACCTTGACCGGCTGCCGCTGTTCATGCCGCTGGACCTGTCGACACCGGTGCCCGAGCCGCAGAACCCGGTCGAGGCGGGCCTTGCCGACCTGTGGGCGCGCACGGTGCCGTCGATGTCGGTCGACTGGCGCCGCCGTTTCGCCGTGGCGACCGAGCACCTGTTGAACGAGTCCCTGTGGGAGCTGTCCAACATCAACGAGGGGCGGATCGCCAACCCCGTCGAGTACATCGAGATGCGGCGCAAGGTGGGCGGGGCTCCCTGGTCGGCGGGTCTGGTGGAGTACGCGACCGCCGAAGTGCCCGGGGCCGTCGCCGGTACGCGGCCTCTCCGGGTGCTCATGGAGACGTTCTCCGACGCCGTGCACCTGCGCAACGACCTCTTCTCCTACCAGCGCGAGGTGGAGGACGAGGGCGAGAACAGCAACGGCGTGCTCGTCCTGGAGACCTTCTTCGGCTGCACCACCCAGCAGGCCGCCGACACCGTCAACGACATCCTCACCTCCCGCCTCCACCAGTTCGAGCACACCGCGTTCACCGAAGTGCCCGCCGTGGCCCTGGAGAAGGGGCTCGCGCCGCACGAGGTCGCCGCGGTCGCCGCGTACACGAAGGGCCTGCAGGACTGGCAGTCCGGCGGTCACGAATGGCACCTGCGCTCCAGCCGCTACATGAACGAGGGCGCAACCTCCACCACCGGCTGGCAGCGCCTGACCGGCCCCGGCACCTCCGCCGCCGACGTCGGTGCCCTGCTCGCCTCGGCCGCCGCCGAACGGATGCGCGCCTACCGGCACGTCCCCTTCCAGAAGGTCGGGCCCTCCCGACTCCCCGACTTCCACATGCCGTTCGAGGTGGAGCTGAGCCCGCATCTGGAGGGCGCCCGCCACCGCCTCACCGACTGGGCGCACCGCATGGGCATCCTGGAGGAGGGCGTCTGGGACGAGGACAAGCTCGCCGCGGCCGACCTCCCGCTCTGCTCCGCCGGACTTGATCCCGACGCGACCCAGGAGGCCCTCGACCTCAGCTCCCACTGGCTCGCCTGGGGCACCTACGGCGACGACTACTACCCGCTCGTCTTCGGTGCCCGCCGCGACCTGGCCGCGGCCCGGCTGACCACGGCCCGTCTGTCCGCCTGCATGCCCGTCGACGGCGAGGAGTTCCCCGTCGCCGTCAACGCCATGGAGCGCGGACTGATCGACCTGTGGGCGCGTACGACGGCGGAGATGACCGTCGACCAGCGGCGCACCCTGAAGGCAGCGGTCGACGTGATGACCGAGAGCTGGGTGTGGGAGGTGGCCAACCAACTCCACCACCGCGTCCCCGACCCCGTCGACTACCTGGAGATGCGGCGCGCGACCTTCGGCTCCGACCTCACCCTCAGCATGTGCCGGATGGGCCAGGGGCCCGCCATCCCGCCGGAGGTCTACCGCAGCGGTCCCGTCCGCTCCCTGGAGAACGCCGCCATCGACTACGCCTGCCTCGTCAACGACGTCTTCTCGTACCAGAAGGAGATCGAGTACGAGGGCGAGGTCCACAACGCGATCCTCGTCGTGCAGAACTTCTTCGGCTGCGACTACCCGACCGCGCTGAACATCGTGCACGACCTGATGACCCAGCGCATGCAGCAGTTCGAGCACGTGATCGCCCACGAACTGCCCATCCTGTACGAGGACTTGCAGCTGTCGGACGCGGCCCGCGACGCCATGGGCAACTATGTCGCGGACCTGCGGAACTGGCTGGCGGGCATTCTCAACTGGCACCGTGCGGTGGACCGTTACAAGGCGGACCACCTGGCCCGGCGCGCCCACGGCTTCACCCCGGACCGGCCACCCGCTCCGGTGCTGCCCGCCCGCCTCTGACGCCGCCCGGTCACACGGGCTGCCCCGCTCGCCGTGCGGCGTGCTCGACCGCGGCTCGCGCCAGCCCCCGTACGGCGGGGTGCGGGCGCGAGCCGTCGCCGTACAGCTCCGGCTGGAAGAGCGTCGCCAGGAAGAAGGGATGGCCGGGGAGTTCGGCGATCCGGACCTGCCCGGCCCTGTCCCGGCCGGAGAAGCGCAGGCCGTGCGCGCGCAGGGTGTCGAGGTGACGGGACGGTCCGTACTGGCAGGAATAGCGCTCGACCGTGCGCTCCGTGCCGAGCACGCAGTGGGCGAGCGAGCCCGGTTCGACGAGGACGACGTCCTCGTGGCCGGCCAGCGAGCAGGCGAGCGGTTCTATGAGGAAGTCCTCGGCGTCGGGGTCGTTCTCGGCGTGCGCCACCCCGGTCAGCCCGCACACGCCCCGGGCGAACTCCAGCAGCGCGTGCTGGAACCCGCCGCACGTGCCGAGGAAGGGGATGCCCTCCTCCCGCGCCGTGCGGATCGCGGCCAGCACGCCCGCCTCACTGCGGTACGGGCTGCCGGGTACGACCCACACCGCGTCGAAACCCCGTACCGCGCCCTCGGTCTCGGCGTCCTCGGACGGGATCCAGTAGGCGTCGAGGACGAGCCGCTCGCGGGCGGCGAGCGCGTCGAGCTGGAGGGGGAGGCGGGTGTGCGAGACGACGTGGGGGGAGCGGTCGCCGACGACGGCGACCCTGGCGATCTGAACGGCGCTTTCGGTCATGCCCTCATCCTCGGCACGGGCCCGCGTTCACGTCCAACGATGATTCTTGCACCCTCGATAAGCAGAACTGATGTCGATGGGATCCTGGTGCGCATGGACCCGCACCTCCTGCGCACGTACGTCACCGTGGCCCGCCTCGCCTCCTTCTCCGAGGCCGCCCGCGCGCTGGGCTACACCCAGTCCGCGGTGTCCCAGCACATCGCCGCCCTCGAACAGGACCTCGGCGCCCCGCTGCTCACCCGCCGTCCCGTCGCCCCCACGGCGGCCGGCGAACGGCTCCTCGAACACGCGGGCCCGCTGCTGCTGCGCCTGGACGCGGCCCGCGCGGACATCGCCCGCATGGCGAACGCCCCCGAGCACGGGCTGACGCTCGCGGCGACACCGACCGCGCTCGGCCCCCGCGTCCTCGCCGCGCTGCCCGCCGCGGGCGTGACACTGCGCGTCATGACCCGTGACGAGATCCCGGCGGCCGTCGCCACCGGCACGGCCGACCTGGGCCTGGTCGACGGCCTGGCCGCGCCCAGCGACCCGCTCCGGCTGCCGGACGTGGCACCGCTGACCACGCACGCGGTGGCGGAGGAGCCGGTCTGCGTCCTGCTGCCCGGCACCCATCCGCTGGCCCGCCGCCGAGCGCTGCGCCTCGGCGACCTCGCCGACGCCCGCTGGCTGGACGCCCCCGACGCGGGCCTGCCCCTGGCCCAACTCCGCGCCGCGAACGGCGGCCACGGCTTCCGCCCCGCGCTGCGCTACGACGGCACCGACCTGCGCACCCTCACCACCCTGTCCGCCACCGGCCACGGCCTGACCCTGTTGCCGACCTCGGCGGCCGGGGGAGTCCCGGGCACGGTCGCCGTCCCTGTGACCGAGCCCCGAGTCGTCCACCGTGTCGAAGTCGTCCACACAGGGAGCTTGAGGGGAGCGGCGGCGAGCTTGGCCGGAGACGCTGTGACGGCGTGGTCGGCGAAGACGCTGTGACGGCTATGGCTTCCCGCCCCCGACCCCTCGGCAGTCTCACTCGTTCGTGGTACGTCGTGCGCCGGTGCGCCGGGTAGTGCACCCTCCGGCGGTGATCCGCACCAGCCGGAAGCGGCCCGCACCAGCCGGAGGCGATCCATGGAACAGACAGCGTTGCGTCCCAGGCCGATGCCGGGCGGGGAGCCGGGCGGCGGCACGAACGAGGGTCCGACGCGGCGCCCGCATGCCGCGCGCCGGCGAGGCGGACGGCTGACGACCCTGCTGTGCGGCCTGCTGGTCGGGACGGTCCTGGTCCTGTCCGGCGTCGGACTCGGGCTCGTGGGCGCCACGGTGATCGGTATGAGCAAGCTCGCGGAACTGCAGCGGCAGGCGGGGCGGGTGATCCCAGGGGCGTCGGCCGGTTCCGCCGCGTCGGCCGGTGCGCCCGGGCCTTCCGCGACGCCGTCCCCCTCGCCGGCGCCCGTCCGCCCGACCCTCGGGCTGGAGGCCGTGGACGCCGAGAAAGTCGGTGCGCTGGTCGTGGGCGTCCACGTGCCAGGGCCCGGCTACTCGGCCGGGCTGGTCCGGGGCGACGTACTCCTCGCCCTCGGCAGGACCCGTATCGACTCCGCCGCCGACCTCGCCCGCGCGGTCGCCCGGGCCCGCCCGGGAGCCGAGCTCGTCCTGACGGTGCGCCACCGCAGCGGCGGCTACCAGCAGCTGAAGGCCGTCCCCGGCGTCGTCACCTGACGTCGCTCACGCGCTCACCACCCGGAAGTGGCTCGTGAGCCGCCCCTCGTCGTCCAGCACGTGGAAGGCCAAACCCACCGGAGCCTCCCGGTCCGCCACCTGCTCGCCCTCCCACGGCAGCCGCAGCGTCCAGGTCACCCCGGGGCCGACCACCAGCGGCCGTCCCGCGAAGGAGGTGGCGGCGGGCGTGTGCGCGTGCCCGGTGACGAGCCCGGCGATCTCCGGCCGACGCCCCAGCAGCGCGGCAAGCCGGTCCGCTCCGCCGAGCTGGTAGGAGTCCGGAAGCGGATGGTGGAGCGCCACCGGCGGATGGTGGAAGGCCAGCAGCGCCGGAACGGCCCCGTCGAGCTCGTCGAGCGTCGCCTCGATCCAGTCGTACGTCTCCTCGTCCAGGGCCCCGTCGTCCCTGCCGGGAATGCTGGAGTCGCACATCAGCACCGCGCCGCCGTCGAAGACCTGCACGGTGTTGACGGGCCCGTCGGCCGCGGGCAGGCCCAGCAGGGCCTTGCGGTACGGGGGGCGGCTGTCGTGGTTGCCGGGGCAGGTGAGCACCGGGAACGGTGCGTCGCCGTCGCGCAGCCCCAGAATGCGGGCCGCCTCCTCGTACTCCGCCTCCGTGCCGTGGTCCGCGATGTCCCCGGTGACCAGCAGCGCGTCCACCTGCCCCGGCAGCTCCCACAGTCGGTCGCGCACCCGCTCGGCGCGCTCCGTCGCCCGTGGGCTGCCGTCAAGATGCAGGTCGCTGATGTGTGCGAGTACGAGCACGGTGGTCGGCCTCCTTGTACGTCCCTCGGACGTCCAGGTCGAGTAATGCTTGGATCGCATCAAACCATTAGCACTAATGGCATGGCAATCGGCAACCGTTAGTACTCCGCCCTCATTCGCCAGGACTCCGGAAACCCCGCACAACCGGCTCGCGCAGGCCCCTCCATCCAGGCAGGATGCTGCCCGTAGCCCACCCATCCGCTCAGGGAGGCCCGGATGACCGGCCGTACGCCCGTGTCCTTCACCGCCGACGACTACCGGGCCCGCATGGAGCGCGCCGCGCGCGCGGCCGCCGACGCCGGACTCGCCGGTCTGCTCGTGTCGCCGGGTCCGGACATGGTGTGGCTCACCGGCTACACGCCCACCGCCGTCACCGAACGGCTCACCCTCCTCGTTCTCGTCCCCGGCCACGACCCCGTCCTGGTCGTCCCCACCCTGGAGGCCCCGGACGCCGCCCAGGCCCCCGGCGCCTCGGCTCTCACCCTGCGCGACTGGACCGACGGCAAGGACCCCTACGCCGTCACCGCCGCCCTCCTCGACGGCAGTGCCGGCTTCGCCATCAGCGACAACACCTGGGCGATGCACCTGCTGGGCCTGCAGAAGACGCTGCCCGGCACCTCCTACGCCTCCCTCACCGACGCCCTGCCCATGCTGCGCGCCGTCAAGGACACGGCGGAGCTGGAGTTGATGGCGGCCGCCGGCGCCGCCGCCGACGCGACGTTCGAGGAGATCCGTGACGTCCCCTTCGCGGGGCGAAGGGAGTCGGAGGTGGCGGCGGACCTCAGCCGCCTGCTGCGGGCACACGGACATGAGCAGGTCGACTTCACGATCGTCGCCTCGGGCCCGAACGGCGCCAACCCGCACCACGAGGTCGGCGACCGCGTGATCGAGCGCGGCGACATGGTCGTCCTCGACTTCGGCGGCCTCCGGGACGGCTACGGCTCCGACACCTCCCGCACGGTCCACGTCGGCGAACCGACCGACGAGGAGCGCCGGGTCCACGACATCGTGCGCGAGGCCCAGGAGGCGGGCTTTTGCGCGGTGCGGCCCGGCGTAGCCTGCCAGGAGGTCGACCGGGCCGCCCGCGCGGTCATCGCCGACGCGGGGTACGGCGCGTACTTCATCCACCGCACCGGGCACGGCATCGGCGTCACCACGCACGAACCGCCGTACATGATCGAGGGTGAGGAGCAGCCCCTCGTGCCCGGGATGTGCTTCTCCGTGGAGCCCGGTGTCTATCTGCCCGGGCGCTTCGGCGTACGCATCGAGGACATCGTCACCGTGACCGAGGACGGCGGCCGCCGTCTCAACGACACCACCCGCGAGATGGTCATAGTGGACTGAGCGACCCAGGAGCCCCCACACACCCCCGAGCGACTACGGCGCGACCATGACCCAGGCACCGACACCCACCGCGGACACCGTCCACCGACTGGTCCGTTCCCTGCTCAAGGACACCAAGGGCGACACCGAGGAGGGCTCCGACGAGGGCCGGCAGGCGAAGGCCGGCACGGGGATCCGCAACGGCAACGGCAACGGCAACGGCAACGGTGGCGTGGGCGCCGCCGGACCCGAGGTCCGGCCCGTCGCTGAGGGCGCCGAGCACTCCACGTGGTGGGTCGGCACCCGCCATGTCGTGCGACTCGCCCCCGACCGCGACGCCGCCGCGCGCCAGCGCCGCGAACTGCGCCTGCGTGACGTCGTGCGCCCGCACGTCCCGGTCGCGGTGCCGACCAGCGTGGCGCACGGGGAATGGGCGCCCGGTCTGACCTACACGCTGGACACCAAGGTGGTCGGCGGCACGGCGGAGCAGTACGACGTGTCCGCGGTCGGCGAGGCCGATCTGGCCGGGCTGCTCACAGGGCTGCGCGAGGTGCCGGCCCGCCAGGCCGAGGCGCTCGGCGTCCCCCGGGCCGCCCCGCGCTCTCTGGAGGCGTTGCGCCGGATGGCCGTGTCCGCGGCCAAGGCCCTCGCGGCGGCCGACGAGTTCGACGCCGCGCGCCTGACCCAGCTGACCCCGCCCGGCGCGGCCCAGCTCGCCGCCCAGCCGGCCGGCGCCGTCCTCGTCCATCACGCGCTCAGGGGCGAGCACCTCGTGGTCAGCGCCGACGGCCGCGTGCGCGGCGTCCTCGACTGGACCGACGCCGTCCTCGGCGACCCGGCCGAGGACATCGCCGGGCTCGTCCTCGCCGTCGGGTCCGGCGCGGCCGTCCGCGCCGCCACCCTCGCCGGGTACGGGGCCCGTCCCTGCCTGCGCGGTCTGTGGCTCGCCCGCTGCGACACCCTGATCCACCTCGCCGCCCGTGTCGCCGGCCGCGAGACCGGTTCGCTGCCACTGCTGCGGACCCAGCTGCGGCGCGCCTGGGAGGCGATCCTGCTGGAACGGGTGAGCGAGTTCCGCGAGGACGACACGGGCGACGAGTTCTAGGGCCTCTCGTTTGGATCAGGCCGGATCAGGGAGCGGGGTCCGGTGCCGTGCGTCGCAAGGCGGAGGAGGGCGGCAGGGCGGAGCCCTGCCGACCGACGACAACGCGGCGAGGCGCGGTGCCGGGGCCCGCGAGCCCGGCATGATCCAAACGAAAGACCCTAGGCGGCGAGAGCGCGCCTCTGAGGGGCGGACGTCCGGCGGGCGTACGTCACTCCTGGATCAGCACCACACACGACTCCCCGGGCAGCCGGAGCACGCCGTCCGCCCCCGGCGCCTCCACCGGCTCCCACGCGGCCAGGACCTCGATCGGGCGCGTCCCCAGGGGGATCTCCGCCGCCTCCTTGCCGAGGTTCACGGCCACGCGTACGTCACCGCGCCGGAAGCCGAACCAGCGGGCGGCCGCGTCGTAGGCCACCTTGGTGTCGGCGAGGTCGGGATCGGTGAGGTCCGCCTGCGCGTGCCGCAGGGCGATCAGCCGGCGGTACCAGTCGAGCACGCGCGCGTGGGGCTCGCGCTCCGGTTCGGACCAGTCCAGGCAGGACCGGTCGCGGGTCGCCGGGTCCTGCGGGTCCGGTACGTCCTCCTCGGCCCAGCCGTGCTCGGCGAACTCCCGCCGCCTGCCCCGGCGTACCGCCTCCGCGAGCTCCGGATCGGTGTGGTCGGTGAAGAACTGCCAGGGTGTGCCCGCCGCCCACTCCTCGCCCATGAACAGCATCGGCGTGAACGGCGCGGTCAGCGTCAGTGTCGCCGCACAGGCCAGCAGCCCCGGCGAGAGCGTCGCCGAGAGACGGTCGCCCTGCGCGCGGTTGCCGACCTGGTCGTGGGTCTGGCTGTAGCCGAGCAGCCGGTGCCCCGCCACGCGCGAACGGTCCAGGGGACGTCCGTGGGCCCGGCCCCGGAAGCTGGAGTACGTGCCGTCGTGGAAGTAGCCGCCCGTGAGCGTCTTGGCGAGCGCGGCGAGAGGAGAGCGCGCGAAGTCGGCGTAGTAGCCCTGGGCCTCACCGGTGAGCGCGGTGTGCAGGGCGTGGTGGAAGTCGTCGTTCCACTGTGCCTGCAGGCCGAGGCCGCCCTCCTCGCGCGGGGTGACGAGACGCGGGTCGTTGAGGTCGGACTCGGCGATCAGGAACAGCGGTCGGTCCACCTCGGCGGCCAGGGCGTCCACGGCGCTCGACAGCTCCTCCAGGAAGTGGCACGCGCGCGTGTCCTTCAGCGCGTGCACCGCGTCCAGCCGCAGCCCGTCGATCCGGTAGTCGCGCAGCCACGCCAGCGCGCTGCCGACCAGAAAGGCGCGCACCTCGTCCGAGCCGGGCGCGTCGAGGTTCACGGCGGAGCCCCACGGGGTCTGGTGCCGGTCGGTGAAGTACGGCCCGAAGGCGGGCAGGTAGTTGCCGGACGGGCCCAGGTGGTTGTGCACCACGTCGAGGACCACGCCCAGGCCGAGTCCGTGCGCCCGGTCCACGAAGCGCTTCAGCGCCTCGGGTCCGCCGTACGGCTCGTGGACCGCCCACAGCGAGACGCCCTCGTACCCCCAGCCGTGCCGTCCCGGGAACGGGCACAGGGGCATCAACTCGACGTGCGTCACGCCCAGTTCGACCAGATGGCCGAGCCGCTCGGCGGCCGCGTCCAGGGTGCCCTCGGGCGTGTAGGTGCCCACGTGCAGCTCGTACAGGACCGCGCCCTGCAGCGGCCGCCCCGCCCACCGGGTCTGCCACGCGTGCCGCCCCTGGTCGACGACCGCGCTCAGCCCGTCCGGCCCGTCCGGCTGCCGGCGCGAGCGCGGGTCCGGCCGTACGGGGCCGTCGTCCACCGCGAAGCCGTACCGCGAGCCGTCCCGCGCCTCGGCCTCACCGGTCCACCATCCCGCCCGCTCCGGATCGCGCTCCAACGCGCGCGTGGCGCCGTCGCACTGGAGCGTCACACGATCGGCCTGCGGTGCCCACACCTCGAACTGCACGGACGGTTCCCCTTCGTCTGCTCACCGTGATGTAGCCCGTCCATCGTCCTTCAAACGAGATCAAACCGCTTTCGAATCACCCCTTTACCGGCGGGTCACGTCGGCCACGCGCGTGTGGCCGACGTTTCTCCGTTTTCTGGACACCCAAGGTTTACTGACCGACAATCAGCAACGTGACGTCGTCCTTCGAGTTCAACACGTACCCCGCGCGGCTGTCCGACGCGGAGCGCGACAAGGCGCTGAAGGTGCTGCGTGACGGCGTCGCCATGGGCCGCCTGTCGCACGACACGTTCATCCGGCGCATGGAGCTGGCCCTCTCGGCCCGCCGCTCCGACGAACTCGTGGCGCTCACCGCCGACCTCCCTCAGGAGAACCGCCTCGCGCGCCTGGTGTTCGGCACCGTCGAGGCGGTCTCCGGGTTCACCGTGCGGCTGCGCCGGGCCTGGCAGGCCGAGCGGCTGCCCAAACTGCTGCTGCCCCACCCCGGCCACGGGCATCCGCTGCGCATCGGCCGCGACCCCGCGAGCGGATTGCGCCTGAACCACGAGACGGTCTCGCGCGTGCACGCCGAACTCAGTCGTCAGGGCGGCATGTGGGTCCTGCGCGACCTCGGCTCGACCAACGGCACGACCGTCAACGGACGCCGGGTGATCGGCGCGGCCGTCGTCCGGGAGGGCGACCAGGTCTCCTTCGGGCACATGGCGTTCCGGCTCTCGACGGACTGAGCCGCCCCCGACCTTCTGGCCAAGGCTTCACGCCCCGCAGTGGGTCAAGTGCCGTCACGCACGGTGGTGTTGACGTAGTCCGCGAGTCGTGACTCACTGTGCGTACATCATGTACATCAGGTGAACCGACGGCACCACAGGGTGGAGGTGTGTGCGCTGCCGCCACTCCTCCGCTATCCGACCGTCGACGAGCTGGGCGCCCGGGCTGCCGCACTCGTCGCCCGCCGTCCGCGGGACGCCCGACTGCGCCGCATCGGCACCTCCCGCGCGGGCATCCCCCTGTGGCTGCTCTCCGTGGGGCACGGCAGCCGTCATGTGCTCGTGGTCGCCGGACCGCACGCCAACGAGCCGGTGGGCGGCGCCACCGCCCTGCGCCTCGCCGAACGGGCCCTCGCCGACCCCCGGCTCACCGAGGGCACCGACACGACCTGGAACCTGCTGCTGTGCGTCGACCCCGACGGCCTGCGCCGCAACGAGGGCTGGCTGCCCGGCCCGTACACCCTCGGCCACTACTTCCGGAACTTCTTCCGGCCCGGCTTCCTCGAGCAGCCCGAATGGCTGCCCGACGGCGCGGCCGGCGCGGCGCTGCCCGAGACCCGCGCGCTGCTCGAACTCCAGGACGAGCTGCGCCCCTTCCTCCAGTGCTCCCTGCACGGCGTCGACGTCGGCGGCGGCTTCGTCGAGCTCACCCACGACCTGCCGGGCCTCACCGACCGCGTCGCCCACACCGCGGCCCGCCTCGGCATACCGCGCGAACTCGGCCCGTACGACACCCTGTACTGGCCCGGCCTCGGGCCCGCCGTCTACCGGATACCACCGCCGCGGCGGGGCGACCTCGCCGCGGCCATCACCGAGGCGGCCGTCGAGTCGACGTGGTTCCACCCCCACCGGCACGGCACGGTCACCGCGGTCGTCGAGGCACCCATGTGGGGCGTGGCCGCCGTGGAGGACGACTCGCCGCCCGACGACCGGGACGCGGTGCTGCGCACCGTCAGCAACACCCTGCGCCACGACACCCGCGCCCTGGAGCGCATCCTGGCCCGCGTCCGGCCCCACCTCACGGACGTCCCGGACGCGGCACGCCTGCTCGCACCGGTCGACGACTACGTCCTCGTCTGCCCCGGCCTCGCCGACGCCTGGGACCCCGACGTCGGTGACCGGGAGCGCCCGCTCCCGCCGCTCAGCACCGCCCACCTGGCCGCCCTGCGCATCGCCGGACGGCGGCTCGCCCTGCGCACGGCGGGCCTGCTCCACCAGCTCGTGACCGGCCCCGGCCGCGACCCGTCCGGGGTGCTGCCCGAGCTGGACCGGCTCGTCGACGCGTGGTGTGCCGACTACCGCGACGGCTGCGGGGCGCGCTGGATACCGGTCGCACGCCAGGTCGAGTACCAGTCCCGCGTGGTCCTCGCGACGTTCGAACTGGCCGCGCGGTACGCGCCCGCGTGCTCCCGTTCGGGTGAGCCGGGCTGGGGGAGCGGGGCCGCGGTGCCGATGCATCGGGAATGACGCGATACTCGAATCCCAAGACGGCCGTGCGGGGTGGTCTGCTGGCGGCGGCCACCCTCCTCCTCACCGCCGCGGCCCCGGCGGCGGCGACTCCACCCGGCCACTGGCTCTATCTCACGGTCACCCGAGGCGACGCCTCGCGCGGCACCCTGCTGCAGTGCGACCCGCCCCGGGGCCACGCGCGTGCCGCAGACGCCTGCGCGGAACTGAGCGCGGCCGGCGGGGACATCGGCCGCATCCCGCCCACGGACGCCATCTGCACGATGCTGTACGCCCCGGTGACCGTCCACGCGCGCGGTGTGTGGGGCGGGCGGCCGGTCGCGTACGAGCGGACCTTCTCGAACGGGTGCGTGCTGGCGGCGCGGACGGGGTCGGTGTTCGCGTTGGACGAGTGAGGGCGGGCCCTGCGGCTCATGTCTGCCTCGCGCCCGCGTGCAGCGCCGCCGCGACGACCGTGCGGGACTGGTGCTCGACCTGGTGCTCCAAGGGCACCCAGCGGGCCCGGAAACGCTCCGCGAAGGCGTCGCTCCAGGTCGCCACGAGCCGCTCCAGGCGCGGTGCCACACGGTCGTCGCTCTCCCGCAGGACCCGCAGCAGCATCGCCGCGGCCCGCAACGGCAGGCGCCTGCCGAACGCGTCCACGCTGCCGACGTACGCCATCGTGGCGTCGGCGGGCGGCGTGCGCATCCAGTCCGCGGCCAGCCCCGGTATCAGCTCCAGCGCCCACCGCGCGGACCGCAGCAGCGGCCCGTCGACGCCCTCCAGACGCGGCCGCGCATCGGCGAGCACCCGCTCCACCTCCAGCGCGTCGCGCAGCAGCCGGTGGGCCAGCCTCCGCATCGCCGCGGCCGGCGCGGGATGCGGCGCCGGGTCGTCCACCAGGTCGCTCGCCCACATCGGCACCTCGACCACCGCGGTCAGACCGCCGTAGCGGTGCGTGTGGTACCAGGTGCTGCGCCGGGCGTCGTCCGGCATGCTCGGGTACACCGCGTCCGCGCCGGGGTCGGGCATCACGTGCACGCCGGGCCCCGACGCGGGCCAGCCCGCGGCGTCCGAGGCACCGGTCTCCACCGGGATGTGCAGCTCGGCGGCCGACTTCGCGAACGGCTCGGCGAGACCGGGGATGTCCTTGGTCAACTGCACCCAGCTCCCGCCCAGATCGGTGCCGTGCAGCGTCACCTGGAGGTAGGGCCGCAGCTCGTCGATGACACCCGTGAGGGCGCGCGTCTCCGGGGGCAGCCGGTCCGGCGGCAGCACGGCGGGCGACCACTCCGGCTGCTCGGGACCCGCCGGCCGGAAGAACCCGAGGTGGTACTCCAGCAGGCTGCGCGGCGCCGGCGTCACGTGCAGGCTCGCCCCGTCGGGGTCCGCGCAGAGCAGGAAGTGCCAGGACCTGCCGTCCCGTAACGCCCGCTCGTGCAGCACCCGTTCAGCGAGCGCGAGGAGCGTGCGGCCCCCGGTCGGCTCGTTCGCGTGGGCGCCCGCGACGACGAGCACGGCCCGCCGCGCGTGCCCCACCGACAGCAGGTACAGCGGTCTGCCCGCGCGGGAGACACCTACTTGTCTGAGCGCGCACAGGGCAGGCCGGCGTGTGGCCAACGCCCGTGCGGAAGAGACCAGTTCGACGAGCGTGGGGTAGCGCAGCTCCGGCAGTGGACTCACCCCCGTCATGTGTCCGCCCGGCTTCGCATCCGCAGTACCCCACGGTCTCTGTGAACTGTCAAGGACGCGCAGGGGGGGGGAGGCCGTGGGGGGCGCCCGGAAGCATTCGCCGCGACCGGCGACACCAAGTCGGTACGGGTTCGGCAGCCCCTCGAAGGAGCGCGGGGCTGTGTCCGTCTGCGGCTCCGCCGCGGGGCGCGACCCGCCACGACAGCCCCGAAGACGACCGACGACCGATCGCGGCACCTCCGGCGGAGCGCAGCGCCTACTCGCCGGCCCGCTCCAGCAGTGCCACCGGCAGCTCCGCGAACAGCTCCGCCACACGCGCGTGCCCCGTGAACTCCCGCTCCGGAGCCAGTACGTCGACCCACCGCCCCGGCGGCAACGGCAGCCGTGTCTCGCGCCAGCCGCCTGCCTCCGCCAGCCGCAGCGACAGCCGCGTCACCGCGGTGACCACCTCGCCCGAGCGGGCGAACGCCAGACAGTGCGCCCCCGCCGGACCGTCGGCGGCCAGCGGCGCGTACGTCGCCGACTCCCCGAAGACATCGGGCCGACGCCCGCGCAGCCGCAGCGCGGCCGCGGTCACCGCGCCCTTGTCACCGGCGTCCTCGGGCGGGAAGTCCACGGCCCGCCGGTTGTCGGGATCCACCAGGGCCCGGTACTCGCCCTCCGTGCCCTGGTAGACGTCCGGCACGCCCGGCATCGTCAGATGGAGCAGCGCCGAGCCGAGCACGTTGGCCCGGATGTGCGGCTCCAGCGCCTTGCGGAAGGCCGCCACAGGGGCGCCTGGAGGCCCGCACGGGCTCGCCGCGACGAACGAGGTCACCGCCTCCTCGTACGGCGGCTCCTGCTCCGTCCAGCTCGTGTACAGGCCCGCCTCGCGCACATGCTTCAGCAGCGCCTGCTGTACGCGGTCCTCGGTCGCGGGCCCCAGCCCGAACACCGTCTGCCAGGCCGCCCACGCCAGCTGCGCGTCCGGTCCGCCCTCGGCGGTGTGGGTCACCTCGGTCAGGATGTCCGCCCAGCGTTCCGGGCACTCGGTGAGCACGGCCAGCGCCGCCCGGACGTCGGCGCTGCGCTTGGTGTCGTGGGTGGACACGACGGTGCCGGTGGCGGGCCAGTCGCGCTGCACGCGCGCGCAGTACGCGTGGAACTCCTCCGGTACGAGGGCCGGCCGGCCGGGATTGCCGCCCACCTCGGTGGCCGACAGCAGCGGCACGTACCGGTAGAAGGCGGTGTCCTCCACCGACTTGGCCCGCAGCGCGGAGGAGGTCTGCGCGAACCGCGTCCGCAGCTCCACCTGCTCAGGACCCTCACCGCCCGCCCGCCCGAGCAGCAGATCCCGTACGACGTCGACCGCACCGCCCTCCTCCGGCACCACGAAGGCGAGCCGGGCCTCCGCGGCGGCCTCCTCGGTGACGACGGCGGCCGCGTCCTGGGAGGCGTACGGGCGGTAGACCTCCAGCCGGACCAGCAGCTCCTCCAGCGCGATGCGCAGCGTCCAGGGCGCGCGGTCACGCAGCGCCGGATCGGGCGAGGTCTCGCACAGGCGGTGCACGACCCGGGTCAGCCGGTCCATCTCGGCGGCCAGCTCGTGCGACAGCACCCGGTACGCGGCGCGCCGCACCGTCGCCTCCCACTGCCCGCCCCGGTCCGCCTGCGGCGCCGCGAACCGCCGGTACTGGCCCAGCAGTTCCCCGGCCCCCGCCGGGTCCGTGAGCACGCCGTCGACGTGCCGCAGGGCGTCGTAGCCGGTGGTGCCCGCGACGGGCCAGGACGCCGGCAGGTGCTCGCCGTCCGCGAGGATCTTCTCCACGACCGTCCAGCGGCCGCCGGTCGCCTCGTGCAGCCGCCGGAGATAGGCGTCGGGATCGGAGAGCCCGTCGGGATGGTCGACGCGCAGCCCGTCGACGACACCCTCGTGGACCAGCTGGAGGATCTTGGCGTGCGTGGCCTCGAACACCTCGGGATCCTCGACCCGCACCCCGATGAGTTCCGAGATGCTGAAGAACCGCCGGTAGTTGAGCTCGGTACGGGCCAGCCGCCACCACACCGGCCGGTACCACTGCGCGTCCAGGAGCTGCGGCAGCGGCAGCCCCCCGGTGCCCTCGCGCAGGGGGAACACGTGGTCGTGGTAGCGCAGCACGTCCCCGTCGACCCGCAGGTTCCCCAGCTCCGCGCCGACGGGCCCGCCGAGCACCGGCAGCAGCACCTGCCCGCCCTGCGCCTCCCAGTCGATGTCGAACCACCGCGCGTACGGCGACTCGGCGCCCTCGCGCAGCACCTCCCACAGGGCGTGGTTGTGCCGCGGGGCCATGGCCATGTGGTTGGGCACGATGTCCACCACCAGGCCCAGACCGTGCTCCCGCGCGGTGCGCGACAGCGCCCGCAGCCCCTCCTCGCCGCCCAGCTCCTCACGCACGCGCGCGTGGTCCACGACGTCGTAGCCGTGCGCCGACCCGGGCACGGCCTCCAGGACGGGGGACAGGTGCAGGTGCGAGACGCCGAGCGAGGCCAGGTACGGCACCGCGGCCGCCGCGGCCCCGAAGGGGAACTCGGGCTGCAGCTGCAGCCGGTAGGTGGCCGTCGGCACCGCCGTGTCCGCTCGCTCAGATGTCATGCAGACCTACGTACCCGCCCCACCGCCTTTCCTGTCATGGACCCCGCCACCTGCTCCGACCCGGGCCCATACGAGTGACGCCCTAGTCCGGCCGCCGCAGCACCGTCATGCTCCGGTCCACCAGGGTGAGGCTGTCCCCGGCCTGCACCTTCGCCTCCGCCCCCGGGGCCACGCCCTCCGGGAGCGCGGTGTCCACCACCACCTGCCACTGCCGGCCGTGGTTGACCGGGACCACGAACTCCAGGGTCTTCGGCGAGGCGTTGAACATCAGCAGGAAGGAGTCGTCGGCGA
Organism: Streptomyces sp. NPDC043427; assembly: GCF_056436655.1. Lineage (NCBI taxonomy): Bacteria > Bacillati > Actinomycetota > Actinomycetes > Kitasatosporales > Streptomycetaceae > Streptomyces > Streptomyces sp. NPDC043427. Next base: position 168,856 of record NZ_JBWKCC010000011.1, read on the forward strand.
TCCGCTCCCCGCGCGCGCCGGGTTCGGAGATCGCGTTGCCGTTGAGGAACACCGTCAGCGCCGACGCCTGCGCCGAGTCCCAGTCCCGCTGGGTCATCTCCTTGCCCTCGGGAGTGAACCAGGCGATGTCCGACAGCTCGTCGTGGGTGCCCTCCACGGGCCGGCCGTGGAAGAAGCGCCGCCGGCGGAAGACGGGGTGTTCCTTGCGCAGCCCCACCAGCGCGCGCGTGAAGTCGAGCAGCTCGCTGCCGTCCTCGGGCCACCGCACCCAGGCCAGCTCGCTGTCCTGACAGTAGGCGTTGTTGTTGCCGCGCTGGGTGCGCCCGAACTCGTCGCCGTGGCTGATCATGGGCACGCCCTGGGAGAGCATCAGCGTGGCGATGAAGTTCCGCATCTGCCGCTCGCGCAGCTCCAGCACGCCCGGGTCGTCGGTGTCGCCCTCCGCCCCGCAGTTCCAGGACCGGTTGTGGCTCTCGCCGTCCCGGTTGTCCTCGCCGTTGGCCTCGTTGTGCTTCTCGTTGTACGACACCAGGTCGTGCAGGGTGAACCCGTCGTGGCAGGTCACGAAGTTGATCGAGGCCAGCGGACGGCGGCCGTCGTCCTGGTACAGGTCCGACGAGCCCGTCAGCCGGGACGCGAACTCCGCGAGCGTGCGCGGCTCGCCCCGCCACAGGTCCCGCACGGTGTCGCGGTACTTGCCGTTCCACTCGGTCCACAGCGGCGGGAAGTTGCCCACCTGGTAGCCACCCTCGCCGACGTCCCACGGCTCGGCGATCAGCTTCACCTGCGAGACGATCGGGTCCTGCTGCACCAGGTCGAAGAACGACGACAGCCGGTCCACCTCGTGGAACTGCCGCGCCAGCGTCGCCGCGAGGTCGAAGCGGAACCCGTCGACGTGCATCTCGGTGACCCAGTACCGCAGCGAGTCCATGATCAGCTGGAGCACGTGCGGGGAACGCATCAGCAGGGAGTTGCCGGTCCCCGTGGTGTCCATGTAGTAGCGGGGGTCGTCCGCGAGGCGGTAGTACGACGGGTTGTCCAGGCCCCGGAAGGACAGCGTCGGGCCCAGGTGGTTGCCCTCGGCGGTGTGGTTGTAGACGACGTCCAGGATGACCTCGATGCCGGCCTCGTGCAGCGCCCGTACCGCCGACTTGAACTCCAGGACCTGCTGCCCGCGGTCGCCCCAGGAGGCGTACGCGTTGTGCGGGGCGAAGAAACCGATCGTGTTGTAGCCCCAGTAGTTGTTCAGGCCCATGTCGACCAGCCGGTGGTCGTTCACGAACTGGTGCACCGGCATCAGCTCCAGCGCGGTGACGCCCAGCTCCACCAGATGCTCGATGAACGCCGGATGCGCGAGCCCCGCGTACGTGCCGCGCAGTTCCTCCGGCAGCCCCGGGTGACGCATCGTGAGGCCCTTCACATGGGCCTCGTAGATCACCGTGTGGTGGTACTCGGTGCGCGGCCGCCGGTCGTCGCCCCAGTCGAAGTACGGGTTGACCACGACCGACGACATCGTGTGCGGCGCCGAGTCCAGGTCGTTGCGCCGCTCGGGCGCGCCGAAGTGGTAGCCGTACACCTCCTCGCCCCAGCTGATCGAGCCGCTGATCGCCCGCGCGTACGGGTCGAGCAGCAGCTTCGCCGAGTTGCAGCGCAGTCCGCGTTCGGGGGCGTACGGCCCGTGCACCCGGAACCCGTACCGCTGCCCCGGCATCACGCCCGGCAGGTACGCGTGCCGCACGAACGCGTCGCTCTCCCGCAGTTCCACCGCCGTCTCCGAGCCGTCGTCGTGCAACAGACACAGCTCTACTCGGTCCGCGGCCTCCGTGAAGACCGCGAAGTTCGTGCCGGCGCCGTCGTACGTGGCACCGAGTGGATACGCCTCTCCAGGCCAGACCTGCATGGACACGACTCTTCCAGGTGTGTGGCGCGCCCGGTGGCGCCTTGCTCCGAGTCTCCCCAAAAGTGAGGGAACCACCTACGACTTACGTCCCTCTTACCGGCCGACCAGTGCATACGCGGTATGCCGAATCAGTGGGGCAGAAACGAATACTCCCAAGGGACACAGGGGGAGTAGGGAGAACAACGTGCGCAAGACAGTGCACCGCCATCTGGGCAAGGTGGTGGCCGGTGCGGCCGTAGCGGTGGCGGGGACCGCCGCGATGGTCGCGATCACCCTGCCGGGCACGGCGGGCGCGGGGGAAACGGGAGGAACGGGCAGCGGCCCGGCCGCTCAGCAGGCGGCACAGGAGCAGGGCGGGGCGGCTGCCGCGCCGCAACCGGGCGTCGTCGAGAAGGCGGCCACCGAGGGGCAGAAGGGCAAGGGCCTCGACCCGCTGACCGACGACGAGACGGAACGCGTCGCAAAGCTCGCGGTCAACCGGCAGCTGCTCGACTCCAGCGAGAACGTCGAGGGCGCCCGCGGCCCGCAGCGCCTCACCGTCGACCTCGCCGAGCCCGAGGCCGGCGAACTCGACGCCACGAACGCGCCCCGCCGCGCGGTGGTGACGTTCTACGACTACAAGAGCGACGAACTCGTCACCAAGACCGTCAACCTCGACACCGGCAAGGTCGAGCAGACGACCACCCAGCACGGCGCCCAGCCGCCGCTCAGCCGCGCCGAGAACGTCGAGGCGGCACAGCTGCTGATCGCCGACCCGCTGGGCGCGGACCTCAAGGCGGACTACAAGGACGCCACCGGCAAGGAGCTCACCTCGCCGGACCAGCTCCAGCTCAACGCCGCCATCTACCGGGCCACGCCGGGCGCCCAGCCCGCCGCGCTCGACAAGTGCGGCGAACACCGCTGCCTGCGGCTGTTCCCGAAGGTGAAGAACGGGCCCTGGATCGACGCCCGTCACCTCATCGTCGACCTGAGCGCCCGCAAGGTCGCCGAGCTCGACCGCGGCTGAGCCCGCACTCCATCCACCTTTCACACCTTCCCTCCTGCAAGGGAGCCATTTCTTCATGCGCGAAAACAGCCACAGCCGTGCCCGCGGGCGGACGGCGCTCGGCCTGTCCCTGGCCGCCCTGGCCGCCGGCGTGACGACGGGCGCCGGACCGGCCACCGCCCAGCCGAAGGCGGCCCCCGTGCCCGCCGCCGAGTGCAGCGCGGCCTACCGCATCGAGCAGAAGCTCTCCACCGGCACGACCTGGCGGATGTGCTGGCGCTACGACAGCAAGGCCGGCCTCGTCCTCGACAACGTCTCCTACCAGCCCAAGGGCGAGACCAAGCCCATCAAGGTCCTGGAGAGCGCCCGGCTCGGCCAGATCGACGTCCCCTACGACGACGGAAGCGTCGAGTACGACGACCTGACCGGTTTCGGCTTCGCCCAGGGCCTGGTGAACCTGACGCCCACCGAATGCCCCGGCGGCACGATCAAGACCGTCAAGGTCCAGGACGCCTTCTACTCGGACAACCCCAACATCAAGGGGCTGTGCACCACCACCCGCGCGCGCGGTCACGCGTACCGCATGCAGGCCGACAACAACAAGGTGTACCAGGAGCAGGGCAAGGACCTGCTCGTCTACACCGTCAACAAGGTCGGCTGGTACGAGTACATGACCGAGTGGCGCTTCCAGGACGACGGCACCATCAACATGAACGTCGGCGCCACCGGCAGCCTCTCGCCGGGCGACTACGACGCCGGTGACGGCCGTGGCTGGCCCATCGGCAACGGGGCCCGCTCCAAGGCCACCAGCCACAACCACAACGTCTTCTGGAAGCTCAACTTCGCCCTCGACGGCTCCTCCAAGAACACCGTCGAGCAGTACGACTCGGTCGTCAGCCCGCCCGCGCGCGGCCAGGAGGCGCCCACCAACAAGACCACCCGCACCAAGGTCACCAAGGAACTCGCGGGCGACACCAAGAACATGCGCTGGTGGCGCGTGGTCAGCGCCACCGGAAAGAACAAGGACGGCCACGCGCGGTCGTACGAGATCGTCCAGAACGCCACCAGCAAGTACCCGGGCCGCAGCTTCACCCGGCACGACGTGTACTTCACCGAGTACGACAAGTGCGAGCAGTTCGCCAGCAACAACCCGGGCTGCGCGAACGGCCATCCGCGGTTCGTCAACCAGTGGGTGAACGGACAGAACCTCACCCGGCCCGTGGTCTGGGTGAACGTCGGCTTCCACCACATCGCGCGGGACGAGGACCAGCAGCCCATGCCGGTCCACTGGCAGGGCTTCTCCATCGCTCCCCGCGACGTGACCGCTATGAATCCGCTCACTCCGGCCGCCCTCGCCGACCAGAACGGCCAGCCCCGCAACGGATAGTCGGGAAACTGCCGTGCCCATCCGGCTGCACCGCCGACCGCATGCGGAGTACCCTTCCTTGATCGTTGGGACGGGGAGTGCTCGGGGGAGCGGAAGGCGGTGCGCGGGTGGGCTCGGGAGGGCTGGAGCTGCCCCCTGGTGACGAGGGTCACGAGGGGAGCTCCACAGAGGTCCCGCCCGGCACGGTGTCCCTGGCACGTCCGATGGACGCGGGTGCCATCGGACCGGAGCTGGACTGGGACGCCGACGCCTGGCGCGAGGTGCGTACCCGCGCCCAGCGGGCCGGCCGGGCCTACATCTGGCTGAACCTCGTCGAACAGCGGCTGCGCGCGGTCGTGGCCGCTGTTCTGCGCCCCATCTACGAACCCGTCCACGGCGACGAGTGGGTCGTCGCCGCGGCCGGCCCCGCCGGACAGGAGTGGGTGCAGCGCGCGGTCGCCGTCCGCGAGGTCAGCCGCCGCAAGGGCTATCTGCTCGACCCGGCCGACGACAACGTGATCAGCTTCCTCACGCTGCCGCAACTGCGCGAGCTGATGGTGCAGCACTGGCCGTGCTTCGAGCCCTACTTCGACGAGCGCCGCGACCTCGAACTCGCCCTGGACGAGCTGGAGGTCACCCGCAACGTCGTCTCGCGCAACCGGGCCCTGTCCGAGGCCGTCCTGAACCAGGCCGAACGGGCCTCGGCGCGGCTGCTGGAGATGCTCGGCACGGGCGGTGACGTGCCCTCCGCCCGCCGGCTGCCCGTCGACGCCGTCGAGGACCTCATCGGCGACCGCTATGCCGACGTCGTCGCCGTGCACTCCGACCGGGTGCGGCTGATGCGCCAGTTCCCCGCCGAGGACATCTTCGGCGGCGCCCGCCGCCTCGACGCCATCGGCATCGGCCTCAACCTGCTCGTGCAGAACTTCTCCGGACGCCGGCTGATCCGGATGGCCGAGGCGGGCGCCCGCGTCCGGCTGCTGTTCCTCAACCCCGCCTCCAGCGCGGTCAAGCGACGTGAGCGGGAGCTCGGACTGAAGCGGGGCGAGCTGAGCAGGTCCGTCGAGATGAACATCCTGCACATGCGCCGGGTCCGCTCCCGGCTGCGCGACCCGGGCGCCTTCCAGATCCAGGTCTACGACGAGACACCGCGCTTCACCGCCTACCTCGTCGACGGCGACGGCTCCGACGGCATCGCGGTCGTGCAGTCCTATCTGCGGCGGGCGCGGGGCATGGAGGCGCCGGTGCTGGTGCTGCGCAACGGCCACCGGGTGCTCAAGTCGGACGAGATCGACGAAGGCGGGCTGTTCTCCGCGTATCGCGAGGAGTTCGAGACGGCTTGGGTGGATTCGCGCCCGGTGTCCTGAACTGCCCTCAGGTTCGAGACGGCGGTGGCCGGGGAAGCGGAATGCGGTCCTCTGATTGTCAGTGGCGCATGCGATGGTGGAGGCCACTGGGGGAAAGCACCACCGAGAAGGGGGGCCGGTATGGCCTGGCACCGGGAGCTGCTCGTCGGATTCGACCTGGAGACCACCGGGACGGATCCGCGGGAGGCGCGCATCGTCACGGGCGCCGTGATCGAGGTCAGGGGCGGGCAGGTGCTCGGGCACCGGGAGTGGCTCGCGGATCCGGGCGTGGAGATCCCGGCGGACGCGGTCGCGGTGCACGGCATCAGCAACGAGCGCGCGGCCACCGAGGGCCACCCCGCCGACCAGGTCGCCGACGCCATCGCCGACGTCCTCGCCACCTACTGGAAGACGGGCGTCCCGGTCGTGGCCTACAACGCCGCCTTCGACCTCACCCTGCTCTCCGCCGAACTCCGGCGGCACGCACTGCCGTCCCTGCGGGACCGCCTCGGCGGCGTCGACCCCGCCCCGGTCGTCGACCCGTACACCATCGACCGCTGGGCCGACCGCTACCGCCGCGGCAAGCGCAACCTCGAAGCGGTCTGCGCGGAGTACGGCGTCACCCTCGACACCGCCCACGACGCCTCGGCCGACGCCCTCGCCGCAGCCCACCTCGCCTGCGCGATAGCCGACCGCCACCCCAAGGTCGCCGCGCTCGGCCCCGCGGAACTCCACCGCCGCCAGATCGAGTGGTACGCCGACTGGGCAGCCGACTTCCAGGATTTCCTGCGCCGCAAGGGCAACGCGCAAGCGGTGGTGGACAGCACATGGCCGTTGCGGGAGTTGGCGGACGAGCGGGTCTGACCGCCGCTCGCACGAACGCCCGTCGCCCCCGCCTCAGCCGCGAGGGGCTGTGCTCAGCCACGCCGTCCCAGGGCGTGTTGCGAACGTCCCGCCTGCCCTGCGACGCCCGGCACGCTTGCTCGCCACGTTGCCGGGATCGCCCACGTAGGCCCAGTAGGCGTGTGACCCTCCGCGGTGCGATCGCACGCACCGGACGCCGCAGGGCCCGCCCTTCGGGCGGACGACGGGACGCTCGCGACCCGTCCCCGGCGCTCACAGCGTGCGGCTCAGAACGGATACCAGCGCACCGCTTCGTCACCCTCCCGCAACGACGACACCCGTCGCTCGAACTCCGCCAGCGCCTTCGGATTGCTCGGCGCATGCTGTGCCACCCACGCGCAGCTTGCCGTCTCCCGCGCCCCGCGCAGCACCCCGCAGCCCTCCCACGCCCGCACGTCCCACCCGTACGCCTCGACGAAGGAGTCGTACGCGTCGGCGGGAAGCCCGTAGCGGTCGCGGGAGAGGGCCATGACCACCAGGTCGTGCTCACGCAGGTCGGCGGAGAAGGTCTCCAGGTCCACCAGGACGGGTCCGTCCGCGCCGACATGCACATTGCGGGGGAGCGCGTCGCCATGGATCGGCCCGGGCGTCAGCCACGGGGTGAGCGCCGCCGCGGCCGCCGCGAAACCGTCCCGGCGCTCCCGCAGATACGCCGCGTCCTCCGGGTCGATCGCGTCACCCGCGAGCCGCAGCCAGCGTTCCACCCCGCCCAGCAGATCGCGGGGCGGCAGCTCGAAGGAGGGGGAGGGCAGCGCGTGGACGACCCGTAGCAGTTCGGCCAAATCCCGCGCCTCGGCGGGCCGTACCGCATCAGGCAGCCGGTGCCACACCGTCACCGGATGGCCCCCCACGAGCCGTGCCTTCGGCTCCGCCGCCCGCACGGCCGGTACGCCCGCCCCGGCGAGCCACTCCGCGACGGCCAGCTCGCGCCGCGCCCGGTCGATGAGCTCGGCGTCGCGGCCCACCTTGACGACCAGCTCACCAGCGGCGAACACCGCGTTCTCGCCCAGGGCGAGGAGCCGCGCGTCCCGGGCCGGGCCGGGCAGCACCTCTGCCGCGTCCAGTACGTCCCGCGCCCGTGCCTCGTCCATCGTCCGCTCCCTGCCCGTACTCGCCCCGATGCGCCCGCGCGCACGCCGTCGTGTTCCCGCCATTCGTCGGCCAGTGTCGCATCCGCACAGGTCGGGCGGTGTGCACGGTGCCTTGACGCGGCACATGACCTTCACGACCATGACCAGGCCCGTCCGAGCCGCGCAAAGGGGCTGATTCCGTGACATCGGTGAGCGAGGCGTCCGAGGTGAGGCCACCGGTGCGCGGTGCGCCGGGCTCGGGCAGGCGGCGGGGCGTCGGCGGCTCCGGCGCCTGGTTCCTCGTCCTGCCCGCGCTGCTCCCCATCCTCGTCCTGAGCGTCGGACCGCTGCTGTACGGGATCCTGCTGGCCTTCACCGACGCCCAGTCGGGCCGGACCGAACCCACCGAGTGGATCGGCGGGCTCAACTTCCGCGACCTGCTGCACGACACGCTGTTCTGGGAGTCGTTCCGGATCGGCCTGGTCTGGGCGGTCGGGGTGACGGTCCCGCAGTTCCTGCTGGCGCTCGGCCTCGCTCTCCTGCTGAACCAGGAGTTACGGCTGCGCTGGTTGGCCCGCGCCCTGGCCATCGTCCCCTGGGCGATGCCCGAGGTCGTGGTCGCCATCATGTGGCGCCTCGTCTACAACCCGGACGCGGGCATCCTCAACGAGACCCTGCGCGACGTGGGCCTCGGCGACGGCCGGGACTGGCTCAGCGGCCTGGCGACCGCCCTCCCGGCTGTGATCGTCGTCGGCGTGTGGGCGGGCATGCCACAGACGACGGTCACTCTGCTCGCCGGACTGCAGAACACCCCGCGCGAACTGCACGAGGCGGCCGCGGTCGACGGCGCGGGCGCCTGGCGCCGCTTCCGCACGGTCACCTGGCCCGCCCTCAGACCGATCGCCCTCGCCATCACGGCCCTCAACTTCATCTGGAACTTCAACAGCTTCGCCCTGGTCTACGTCCTGACCAACGGCGGACCGGGCGGCCGCACCCGCCTGCCGATGCTCTTCGCCTACGAAGAGGCCTTCCGCTACGGGCAGTTCGGGTACGCGGCGGCGATGGGCTGCGTGATGGTCGCCGTGATCGCGTTGTTCCTGGCTCTCTTCCTGGTGGGCCGGCTCAAGGGAGGCGACGACACATGAGGACCCGACCGGCGGCCCGCGCTGGCCAGTACGCCGCGCTGCTCGCGTATCTCGTCTTCCTCGCCTTCCCCTTCCTCTGGCTGGTCTCCACCGCGTTCAAGCCGCCCCGCGAACTGGGCAGCCTGCACCCCACCTGGATCCCGAAGGACCCGACCCTCGCCAACTTCCGGCAGGCCTTCGACGAACAGCCCCTGCTGCACGCCGGGTTCAACTCCCTCCTGGCCGCCCTGGGCGCCGCGCTGATCGCCGTGGCCGTCGCGACACCGATGGCGTACGTCATGGCCCGGCACCGCACACGGCCGGCCCGGGCGGCGAGCGGATGGGTGGTGGTCAGCCAGGCGTTCCCGTTCGTGCTGGTGATCATCCCGCTGTTCCTGGTGCTGAAGAACCTGCGGCTGATCGACTCGGTGCCCGGGCTGGTGATGGTGTACGTGGTGTGGGCGCTGCCGTTCGCGCTGTGGATGCTCGTCGGATACGTCCGGGCCGTTCCCGTGGAGCTGGAGGAGGCGGCCGCGGTCGACGGGGCGGGGCGGCTGCGGACGCTGGTGTCGGTGACGGCGCCGCTGCTCGCGCCGGGGATCGTGGCGACGGCGCTGTTTGCGTTCATCACCGCGTGGAACGAGTTCTTCTTCGCCCTGGTGCTGCTCAAGACCCCGGAGAAACAGACCCTGCCGGTCGTCCTGACCCACTTCATCGGGGCGGAGGGCGTGGCGGACCTCGGGCCCCTGGCCGCCGCCGCGTTCCTCGCCACGCTTCCCTCGCTGGTCGTCTTCGCCGTCATCCAGCGGCGGATCACGGGCGGCATGCTCGCCGGGGCGGTGAAGAGCTGATGCGGACCCGATGGATCATGGCGCTCGTCGTGACGCTGCTCCTCGCGGGCTGCTCGTCCGGCTCAGGGCGCGACGAAGGCCCGATCACCCTGCGCTTCCAGTCCCTGGCCTGGCAGGAGGAGTCCGTCCGGGCCAACAAGGAGCTGGTGAAGGAGTGGAACGCGACGCACCCGGACGTCAGGGTGGAGTACGTGCAGGGGACTTGGGACAGCGTCCACGACCAGCTGCTCACCTCCTTCGAGGGCGGCGAGGCACCGGACATCATCCACGACGCCTCCGACGACCTCGCCGACTTCGCCTACGGCGGCAACCTCGCCGATCTGACCGATCTGCTGCCCGCACGGCTGAAGTCCGGTATCCCGGACCGCAGTTGGGAGACGACGACCTTCGGGGGCGGCATCTACGGGGTGCCGTTCCTGCAGGAGCCACGGGTGCTCGTCGCCAACGCGACCTGGCTGAAGAAGTCCGGCGTACGGATCCCCACACCCGAAAAACCGTGGAGCTGGGCCGAGTTCAGGCAGATCACCGACCGGCTCGGCGGCGAGGGAAGGTTCGGTGTCGCCTGGCCGCTGAAGGAGCCCGTCTCCGCCACGCTCAACCTGTCGCTGTCGGCGGGTGGGCAGCTGTTCCACCGGGGCGCGGACGGCAGGGTGACCGTCCGTTTCCAGGCCGGCGACGAGGTCGTACCGCGCACGGTCCACGACCAGGTGAACACCGACCGCAGCGCCTCGCCCACGACGCTGGGCAGCGGCGGCTCGGACACGCTGCCCGGGTTCTTCGGCGGCAGGTACGCGATGGTCCCGCTCGGGTTCTCCTACCGTCAGCAGATCGCCCAGCAGGCGCCCAAGGGCTTCGACTGGCAAGTGCTGCCCGCCCCGGCGGGCGCCGACGGGCTCGCCCAGGGTGTCAGCCCGCAGACGCTGTCCGTGGCGCAGGACAGCCCGCACAAGAAGGAGGCCGTGGCGTTCCTCGACTTCCTGCTGAGGCCCGCGAACATGGTGCGGCTGGCCCTCGGCGACTGGATGCTGCCCACCGGCACCCAGGCACTGAAGGACCCCGCCCTGCACACCCCGAAGGACGACTGGGCCACCGGCACCGCCCTCGTCGCCCACCTCCGCCCGGCCCCCGCGCAGTCGGTACGCGGCTACCCGGAGTGGAAGGACAAGGTGGCGACACCCGCCTTCCAGGAGTACTACAGCGGCGCCATCGGCCTCGACGAACTGAGGAGACGTCTGGAGAAGGACGGCAACCTGGTCCTCGCCCGCTATCAGCGCTGAGCGGCCCGCAGAGCGAGGGCCTCCCGGAAGTCGGCGTGCGCGTCGGTGAACCGCTTGTCCGTGATCGACGCGCTCGCCCGGTCCAGGAGGGCCCGGGCGAGCGGGGCCACGCCGGCTCCGGGGTCGAGCGCGTGGAGCCGGCGGGCCAGCGCCACGCCCTCGTCGAAGAGGTCGCCCACGAGCTCCAGGTAGCGGTACCCGCGCCGGTGCTCGGCGTCCAGTGTGGCGCGGACCCGCAGCCTGCGGTGCAGCCGGACCCGCAGGACCGGATCCGCCGATGCGTCGAAAGTCTCCCGCAGGAAGGGCACTTCACCGAAGTAGGCGGCGCGGGCGTCAATGGTCCACCACCTGGGCTGCGCACCGAAGCACGGCACCGGACGACCCGGCGCGAACACCTCGTCACCCATGCCGGAGAGGCCGAACAGGACGGCCCAGTACGTGTAGAGGTACGAGCCCTGGTCGGACCGGCTCGTGCCCGCGGCGAGCCCGGCGAGGAGCTCGGCGGCCTCGTCGTACGCGGCCGAGCCGGAATCGAACTCCCCGTAGCCGTCGAGCAGTTCCGCGAGCCGGACGAGGGCGAGCAGCAACAGCTCCGGCGACAGGTCCCGTTCGGCCCTGTCCTCCCGCTCGATCGCGACCAGCTCACGGGCCGCGGCCACCGCCGTGTCCCGCAGCCCCGCCGCCTCCGCCGCGGCCATCCACTCCAACAGGCTCCACGCGAAGGCGCCGCACTGCGGACCGTGCGGCCGGCCGCTTCGCACCGACTCCTCGTGCAGCTCGGCCGCCTCCCGGTGCCGGCCCTCCTCGGCCAGGGCGCGCGCCCAGTGGCCGAGCCACTGCCGGACGGGAGCGTCGGGGTCCGCGTCGAGGGCCCGGCGGCCCAGGGCCGCCATCTCCTCACGCACCGCCAGCGCCTCCGGGCGCCGCCCCAGTTCGAGCAACGCGCGTTGCCGGCAGTCCAGCGCACTCAGCAGGGGCTCAGCACGCATCGGGTCGGCCTCGTCCATCGCGTACGCCGCCTCGGCCGCCTCGTCGTACAGGGCCAGCTGCGCATCGGGTTTCCCGCGCAGTTCCATCGCGTGACCGAGATGCCTCAACGCCCGTGACAGCCGTGGCAGATACGTCGCCGGACTCACCTTGGCGAGCACCCGGCAGGCGTCCACCTCCTGAAGCGGACTCGGCCGCCCCGAGCCCAGCAGTATGTTCCGCGCCCGCAGTACCGCGTCCTGGTCGACCTTCTCGGTCATGAGCCCCCGTCACCGTCCCCGACCGAACGTTTATACGCCATGCGGTGGCGTCCAGGGGCGTTCAGGGGCCGACAATAGAGTTGCACGAGACGTATCGTCTTGCCTAGGGTCTCGGCTCATGACCACCCCCGCGCACGTCGCCATGTTCTCCATCGCCGCCCACGGCCACGTAAACCCCAGCCTGGAGGTGATCCGCGAACTCGTCGCGCGCGGGCACCGGGTCACCTACGCGATCCCGCCCTTGTTCGCGGAGAAGGTCGCCGCCACCGGCGCCGAGGTGAAGCTCTGGCACTCCACGCTGCCTGGGCCGGACGACGACCCGTCGGCCTGGGGGACCACGCTCCTCGACAACGTGGAGCCCTTCCTCAACGACGCCATCCAGGCCCTCCCGCAGCTGATCGACGCCTACGAGGGCGACGAACCCGACCTCGTCCTGCAGGACATCACCGCCTACCCGGCCCGCGTCCTCGCCCACCGCTGGGGCGTACCCGCGATCTCCCTCTCGCCGAACCTCGTCGCCTGGGAGGGCTACGAGGAGGAGGTCGCCGAGCCGATGTGGGCGGAACCGAGGAAGACCGAGCGCGGGCAGGCCTACTACGCCCGCTTCCATGCGTGGCTGGAGGAGAACGGGATCACCGAGCACCCCGATCCGTTCGCCGGCCGGCCCGCCCGCTCCCTCGTCCTCATCCCGAAGGCGCTCCAGCCGAACGCCGACCGCGTCGACGAGAACGTGTACACCTTCGTCGGCGCCTGCCAGGGCGACCGCTCCGCCGAGGGTGACTGGGAGCGCCCCGCCGGCGCCGAGAAGGTCGTGCTCGTGTCGCTCGGCTCGTCCTTCACCAAGCAGCCCGGCTTCTACCGGGAGTGCGTCGAGGCCTTCGGCGACCTGCCCGGCTGGCACCTGGTGCTCCAGGTCGGCAAGCACGTGGACGCGGCCGACCTGGGCGACGTACCGGCGAACGTGGAGGTGCGGTCCTGGGTGCCGCAGTTGGCGGTCCTCAGGCAGGCCGACCTGTTCGTCACGCACGCCGGGGCCGGCGGCAGCCAGGAGGGGCTGGCCACCGCCACGCCGATGATCGCCGTACCGCAGGCCGTCGACCAGTTCGGCAACGCCGACATGCTCCAGGGGCTCGGCGTCGCCCGCCATGTCCCGACGGAGGAGGCCACCGCCGAGACCCTGCGCGCGGCCGCCCAGGCCCTCCTCGACGATCCGGAGGTCGCGCGCCGGCTGAAGGAGATCCAGGCCGGGATGGTCGGCGAGGGCGGCACGACGAGGGCGGCCGACCTCATCGAGGCCGAGCTGCGCAGCCGTAAGGCGTGAGGGCCGGACCTGCCGCCCGTCAGGCATGAGTGAGGGCCCGTCGGTCTCCTCCCCAAAGGAGACCGGCGGGCCCTTGTCTCGAACCGGAGGGGTCAGACCCTCAGCGGTTCGCCCTCGTCGTCCCGGACCGGCGACGCGATGGCCTCAGGTGACTCGTCATGGGTGAGGTCGGGCAGCCGGTGCAGCCACTTCGGCAGGTACCAGTTGCGCTCGCCGAGCAGCGCCATCACCGCCGGGAGCAGCACACCCCGGATGATCGTCGCGTCGATCAGGACCGCGGCCGCCAGGCCCACACCCATCTGCTTCATGGACTGCATGGACAGCGTTCCGAAGATCGCGAAGACGGCGACCATGATGACGGCGGCACTGGTGACGACGCCGGCCGTGGTGACCACACCGTGCTTGATCGCCTCGTTCGTCGTACGGCCCCGCATCCTCGCCTCACGGATCCGCGAGACCACGAACACGTGGTAGTCCATCGACAGGCCGAACAGGATCACGAAGAGGAACAGCGGCAGCCAGGTGACGATGGCGCCCACGCCCTCCGCGCCCACCAGCGACGCGCCCCAGCCGTGCTGGAAGACGCCCACGAGGATGCCGTACGCGGCGCCCACCGACAGCAGGTTGAGCACGATCGAGGTGATCGCCACCGTCAGCGAGCGGAACGACAGCAGCATCAGCAGGAAGGCGAAGACCACGACGAACGCGAAGACCGGGGCGACGGCTCCGCCCAACTGGTCGTTGAAGTCCTTCGAACCGGCGACCTGACCGGTGATCGGGGCCTCGACGCCGTCGACCTTGCCGAGGGTGGCCGGCCGTACCTCGTCGCGCAGCTTGTCCAGGCTCGCGCCCGACTTGTCCAGGTCGGAGCCGCCGACCAGCGGGACGTACACGTAGGCCAGGTTCTGCGCGTCGTGCAGCTTGATCTCGACCGGGCCGCGCGAGGCGCCCGAACTGATCGCCCGCTCACGGAAGTCCGCCAGCGCGGACTTCACCTCGGGAGCGTTGATGTCCTTGGCCTTGACGATGACCTCGGCCGGCTCGGAGCCGCCCGGGAAGGCCTCGTTGAGCCGGTTGTACGTCTGGACGATGGGCAGCGAGTCGCCGAACTCCTGGTCCAGGGTGAGCTGCTGGGTCTTCATGCCGAGCGCGGGCGTCGCGATGGCGAGCAGCGCGCCGGCCGCGACGACCAGGGAGACGGCGGGCTTGGCGAGCACGACCTTCAGCACGGAGCTCCAGAACCGGCTGCCCTCGTCACTGCGTCGGCCCTTTCCGTTCTTGCGGCGCTTGTCGGGGTGCAGGAACGGAATCCGCCCCTTCTCCACCCGCTCGCCGAGCAGCGACAGCAGCGCGGGAAGCACCGTCACCGAGCCGACCATGGCGACCGCCACCACCATCAGGGAGGCCAGGCCCATCGCCTGGAAGGTGGAGAGCCCGGTGAACAGCATGCCCGCCATCGCCACGCACACGGTGACACCGGAGACGATCACGGCACGGCCGCTGGTCGCCGCGGCGATCCGCAGCGCCGTCTCCGCGTCCCGGCCCGCCGCCCGCTCCTCGCGCTCCCGGCGCAGGTAGAATAGGCAGTAGTCGACGCCCACCGCCAGACCGACCAGCAGCATCACGGAGCTGGAGGAGTCGTCCATCGGCTGGAAGTGGCTGGCGATGCCCATCAGACCCATCGTCGCCATGATCGCGGTGAGCGCCAGCAGTACCGGCAGCAGCGCCGCCACCAGCGCCCCGAAGGCGATCAGCAGGATGCCCAGGGCCACCGGCACCGCGGAGTACTCGGCCTGCTGGAAGTCGTTGCCGAACGCGTCTTTGAACGTCTTCATCATGCTGGCGCCGCCGATCTCCTCGATCCGCAGCGAGGAGTGGTCCTTCTGGACGCCTTCGACGGCCCTGAGCACCGGCTCGACCCGCTCGCCCGCGGTGTCGGAGTCACCGCGCATGTCGAACTGCACGAGCGCGGTGCGCCCGTCCTTCGAGATCGTGTCCGTGTCGTACGGCGACTTCACGTCGGTGACCTTGCCGGTCCCCTCGACGGCCTTCACGACCGCGGCGACGGCGTCCTTGAACTCCGTGTCCGTGGCCTTGAGGGCGCCGTCCTTCGCCTGGACGAGGACGGTCTCACTGGCCGGCTCCTCGATACCGGCGTCCTCGATGATCTTTGCGGCGGTGTGGGTCTCGCCCGCCAGTTGGTCGCTCTCCTTGACCTCGACCGTGCCCATGGCCGAGCCGATCCCCATGGCCAGGACGACGAACAGCACCCAGATGCCGACGGCAGCCCATCGATGGCGTGCGCTCCAGCCGCCGGCCCGCGCGGCGAGACCGCGCACCCGCGTGTCTGTCTTCCCCATGACGGGCTTGCCCCCCTTGTGAGCGGTGGCAGCCCCCTGCCGCCACCTTCCGCTTCGAAGGTAGGGGCTGAATAAAGCCGTCTCCTCGTACTCGCTGGTGAAGTGCGAGGGGCGCGGGTCCTCCCGACGGACCCCGTCTCCTCCCCACTGGGGAGGACCGTGGCCCCTTACATCTATATGACGGACTCAGGGGTCATGATCAGGGACGGGCGCGCGGGCCGCCATATGGTGTGCGGATGACGACGAAGACGTATGCGGCGCTGCTGCGCGGAATCAACGTGGGCGGCAGCAAGAAGGTTCCGATGGCCGAGCTGCGCACCCTGATGGAGGGCCTCGGTCACGGCGCCGTCCGCACCTACCTCCAGAGCGGCCAGGCCGTGTTCGCCTCCGATCACGGCGACGAGGAGTCCCTCGCCGCCGAGCTCTCGGGAGCGGTCGAGAAGCGCTTCGGCTTCTCCGTCGACGTGATCGTGCGCGACCACGCCTACCTGAAGGCGATCGTCGACGCCTGCCCGTTCCCGGCCGCCGAACTGGAGGCCAAGCAGCTCCACGTCACGTACTTCTCCGTGCCCGTGGACGACAAGCGCTTCGCCGAGATCGACCGGGCCGCCTACCTCCCGGAGGAGTTCCGCCTCGGCGACCGCGCGCTGTACCTGTACGCCCCCGAGGGCCTCGGCCGCTCCAAGCTCGCCGAGCACCTGTCCAAGCCGCGCATCAACAAGGGCCTGATCGCCACGTCCCGCAACTGGAACACGGTCGTCAAGCTGGTGGAGCTGACGGAGCAGGCCTGACCGCGAGGGCGTCCAGGTCGGCCTGCGACAGTCGTACGGCGGCCGCGTCGAGGTTCTGCTCCAGGTGGGCGAGCGACCCCGTGCCTGGAGTCGGGCAGAGCACGGGCGAGCGGTGCAGCAGCCAGGCCAGGGCGACCTGCCCCGGGGTGACCCCGTGCGCGGCGGCGACCGACGCGCACACCGGGTCCGCTGTCAACGCCCCGTTGCCCAGCGGGAACCACGGCAGGAAGGCGATCCCGCGCGCCTCGCACAGCGCCAACAGGGGCTCACAGGCGCGGTCGAGGAGGTTGTAGCGGTTCTGGACGGACACGACGTCCGTCAACTCCAGAGCCGCTTCGAGCTCTTCGGCGGTGACCGTGTCGAGGCCGATGTGCCGGACCTTGCCCTCGGCGCGCAACTCGTCGAGCGCACCGAGCTGTTCGGCCAGGGGCACTTCGGGGTCGAGCCGGTGCAGCTGATACAGGTCGATGGTCTCCAACCGGAGCCTGCGCAGACTCGCCTCGCACATCGCCCGCAACCGCTCCGGACGCCCGTCGACGTGCCAGGCGTGATCACTGGTGCGCACGACCCCGCCCTTCGTGGCGACCAACAGTCCCGCGGGGTAGGGGTACAGGGCCTCGGCGACCAGTTCCTCGGCGACGGACGGCCCGTAGTTGTCCGCCGTGTCGATCAGCGTCACCCCACGCTCCACCGCCCGCCGCAGCACCGCCACCGCGTCCCGGGCGTCACCGCGTGGACCCCAGTAACCGGGCCCGGTGAGCTGCGCGGTCCCGTAACCGAGGCGACGGACGGTCAGGTCCCCGCCGAACGTGAACGTTTCCTCGATCATTTGACGGAGCGTACACACCTCTGTGCGAAGCTCGTCCCATGCGCTACATCATCATCGGGGCAGGAGCGGTCGGCGGCACGATCGGCGGCCGGCTGGCGGGTGCCGGACACGAGGTCGTCCTGGTCGCGCGCGGCGCGCACCACGCGGCGCTGCGCGAGGGCGGACTGCGGCTGAGAGTGCCGGAGGGTGAGCTGACGTACCGGCTGCCGACGGTCGACGGCCCCGGCGCGCTGGGCGAGTTGGGCGCCGACGACGTCCTGGTCCTCGCCGTCAAGACGCAGGACAGCGAGGCCGCCCTCCAGGCGTGGGCCCCGGCCCCCGTCGAGGGCGGCGGCACCGCGGCCGAGCGACTGGCCCTGGTCTGCGCCCAGAACGGCGTGGAGAGCCAGCGGCTCGCCCTGCGCCGCTTCCGGCACGTGTACGGCGTCTGCGTCTGGCTCCCGTCGGCCTACGTCGAACCCGGCGTCGTCTCCGCCGCCGGCACCCCCCTCACCGGCGTCCTCCACCTCGGCCGGTACCCGCACGGCACCGACGAGACCGCCCGGCTGATCGCCGCCGACCTCGAGAAGTCGAAGTTCGAGGCACCGGTCGTAGAGGACGTGGCGCGCTGGCAGTACGCCAAGCTCCTGGGCAACCTCGGCAACGCCCTGGAGGCCGTCGCCGGCCCCATCGACAGCGACGAGGCCCGGGCCTTCTACGCCAGGGTCCGCGCCGAGGGCGAGGCGGTGCTGGACGCGGCCGGCATCCCGTACACGAGCGTCGAGGAACAGCAGCGGATCCGCGGCGACAAGATCACCCTCGTACCCCTCCCCGGCACGCCCCGCGGCGGCGGCTCCTCCTGGCAGTCCCTCACCCGCGCCACCGGCACCATCGAGGCCGACTACCTCAACGGTGAGATCGTGCTGCTGGGCCGCTCGCACGGCGTCCCGACGCCGCTGAACGAACTGCTGCAACGCCTCGCCAACACCTTCGCGCGGGAACGGAGGGCAGCCGGGTCGATGCCGGTGGCGGAGCTGGTGAGCCTCGAGGAGCGCGCCCAAGTGGACCACATGGAAAGCGCCTGATTGGACCGGGACTCCCATCCGGTGCACGCCTAACGTCGACGGCATGAACCACGCCTCACCCGTTCGCGTCGACTTCTGGTTCGACGCCGCCTGCCCCTTCGCCTGGATCACCTCCCGCTGGCTGCTGGAGGTCGAGCGGGAACGCCCGCTCGACCTCCGCTTCCACACGATGAGCCTCTACCTGCACAACCTCGGCAACGAACTCCCCGACTGGTACCGCACGCTGGTCGACAAGTCGATCGGCCCGGTGCGGGTCGCCGTCGCCGCCGCCGAACAGCACGGCGAGAAGGTCCTGCGCGACCTGTACACCGCGTTCGGCACCCGCATTCACGAACAGCGCGCCGACGACTACGACGCCGTCGTCACCGAGTCCCTCGCCGAACTCGGCCTGCCCGCCGCCCTGGCGGCCGCCGCGCACGACACGTCGTACGACGAGGCGGTACGGCGCAGCCACGACGCGGGCGTGGAGCCGGACTCGGGCGGTTACGTCGGGACGCCGACGATCCATGTGGACGGCACGGTGTGGTTCGGGCCCGTGCTCCGGGCGATCCCGCGCGGCGCACGGGCGGCCGAACTCTTCGAGGCCTTCCGCGTCCTGGCCGGCGAGCCCGACTTCTTCGAGCTGAAGCGCACCCGGACGGGAGGGCTGTCGTTCGACTGAGGGCTCCCCGCGTTTCGGAGCCCTGAGGACCGCGGGCGCGTCAGGCCGTGCGGCAGAGCGGCGCCCGAACCGCCGCCGAGTCCACCCGCTCCAGCAGCAGCGCCGCCACCTCGGGCGCCGGGCCCAGCACCTCGGCCCGTACGTCCGCCTCCGCGGCGCCCCGCGCGATGCGGTCCGGCAGGAAGCCGGGGGCGAGGACGTACGGGGCGACCGCGACCTTCCTGCAGCCCAGGGAGCGCAGTTCACGCACCGCGTCCTCGGTGCGAGGGAGGGATGCGGAGGCGAACGCAGGTCGCACGGCGCACCAACCGGTGTGCCGCCACTCCCGCGCGATATCTGCGATCACTGCGATCGCCTCCGGGTCGGTGGACCCCGCCGAGGCCAGGACGACCCCGGTCGAGGACTTGTCGGCGGGCGTCAGTCCCGCCTCGTACAGCCGCCGTTCGAGGGCGGACAGCAGCAGCGGGGACGGGCCCAGCACCTGCGCCTGGCGGATCCGCAGCTGCGGCGGCGCGTCCCGCAGGACCGCCGGGATGTCGGCCTTCGCGTGGAAGGCGCGGGTCAGCAGCAGGGGCAGCGCCACGACGTCACGGACGCCCTCCGCCGCCAGGGACTCCAGCACCCCCTGCACGGAGGGGATGTTGAAGTCCAGGAAGCCGGTCTCCACGCGCAGCCCCGGCCGCAGCGACCGTACGCGCCGCACGAGGGCGTGCACGGTCGCGGCGTGCCGCGGGTCGCGGCTGCCGTGCGCGATGACGAGGACGACCGGGTTGCGCATCGCGGTGACTCAGCTCTTCACCAGCAGACCGCGGTTGCGCAGCACCCACCGCTCCAGCGGACTGAAGATCAGCAGGTCGATCGCGATACCGACGAACAGGATCAGGATGATGGCCTCGAACACCATCGCCATGGAGCTGGCGTTGCGGCCGTTCTCCAGCAGCGCGCCCAGACCGATGCCAAGGTCGGGCGAGGAGGCGATGATCTCCGCCGCCATCAGCGAGCGCCAGGAGAAGGCCCAGCCCTGCTTCAGACCCGCCAGATAGCCGGGCAGCGCGGCCGGCATGACGATGTGCCAGGCGCCCTTGAGGCCCGTCGCGCCCATCGTGCGGCCCGCCCGCAGGAACAGCGGCGGCACGTGGTCGATGCCGGAGACGAGACCGTTGGCGATGGACGGCACGGCGCCGAGCAGGATCACCGCGTACATCATCGAGTTGTTCAGACCCAGCCAGATCACCGCCGGCGGCACCCACGCCACCGACGGCAGCGACTGCAGACCGGACAGGATCGGGCCGATCGCCGCGCGCACGAACTTCACGCGGGCCACCAGCAGACCCAGCGGGGTGCCGATGGCGAGCGCCAGCAGGAAGCCGAGCAGACCGCGCGAGACACTGGTCCAGATGTAGCCGAGGAGCTTGCCCTCCAGCCAGGCGTCCTTGAACTCGCCCCCCA
The DNA here is from genome assembly GCF_056436655.1 of Streptomyces sp. NPDC043427. Taxonomy (NCBI): domain Bacteria; kingdom Bacillati; phylum Actinomycetota; class Actinomycetes; order Kitasatosporales; family Streptomycetaceae; genus Streptomyces; species Streptomyces sp. NPDC043427. The sequence goes on from NZ_JBWKCC010000011.1 coordinate 189,400, forward strand.
CGTCGGCGGGCGAGGGCAGCTTCGTCGGGTCGTCGACGATCTTCAGCGAGACCAGCAGCTGCCAGACCACCAGGACCACCAGGATCGCGGTGATCGGCGGCAGGATCTTCTGGGTGAAGGTCTGCCGGAACGGCGTACGGCCCGCGGCCGAGGTCTCCAGGGCGTCGAGACCCGCCTCCAGGCCGCCCAGGCCGGAGCTTTCCTTGACGGGGGCCTCCGCCGTCGTGTCGGTGGTCTCAGTGCTGGCCATGACGGCGGATCTCCCCACGCAGGACTTCGGTGATCTCCAGGGACAGTTCGGCCACGGGCGCGTCCTCGATGCGGCGCGGCTGCGGGATGTCCACCGTCCACTCGCGCGCGATCCGGCCCGGCCGCGACGACAGCAGCACGACGCGCTGCGCCAGCCGCACCGCCTCGCGCACGTTGTGCGTGACGAACAGGACGGACACCCCGGTCTCGGCCCAGATCCGGGTGAGCTCGTCGTGCAGCACGTCCCGGGTGATCGCGTCCAGCGCCGCGAACGGCTCGTCCATCAGCAGCAGTCGGCTGTCCTGGGCGAGCGCGCGGGCCAGCGCCACACGCTGGCGCATACCACCGGACAGCTCGTGCACCCGCTTGCCGTACGCGCCCTTCAGCCGGACCAGTTCGAGCAGTTCCTCGGCCCGGCCGCGCCGCTCGCTCTTCGCGACTCCCCCCAGCTTCAGGGCGAGTTCTATGTTCTTGCCCGCGGTCAGCCACGGGAACAGGGCGTGCTCCTGGAACATCAGAGCCGGGCGCCCGTCGGTCGTGATGCTGCCGGCGGAGGGCCGGTCGAGGCCCGCCACCAGGTTCAGCAGAGTGGACTTGCCGCAGCCCGAGGCCCCCAGGAGGGTGACGAACTCGCCCGGTGCGACATCCAGGGTGATGTCGTCGAGGACGAGCTGCTGCCCGGCGGGCCCGGCGAACGACTTCGATACGTGCTCGATGCGTGCCGCGTGCTCCACCGACTGGGAGCCTTCCGCAACCTTGGCGAGGGCGGTTGCCATGGTCGTCACCTCCTGGGAACTCTCGGGATTCGGGCTTACTTGACGCCGAGACCGGCGTCGTCGACCGTGCTCGCGCCCTCGGCCTTGAGGACCTTGTTCAGCAGCGTGAGGTCATAGATGCCGTCCAGCTTCGGGTTCTCCAGGAGACCGGCCTTGACCGCGTGCTCCGCCTCGGTGTTGAGGGTGGCGGCCAGCGGGTCGTCGGTGAACTGGATGGACTTCCACGCCGGGTCCAGGACCTCGGCGGGCAGGGCCTTGCCGGAGTCCGTCTTGAGCTGCGCGTTCGCCGCCGTCTTCGCCTCGTCCGGGTTGGCGTTGATCCACTTGTTGGCGTCGACGGACGCCTTCAGCACGGCCTCGACGGCCTCCGGGTGCTCCTTGAGGAAGGCCTGGCGCACGATGATGTTCGTGATCACGAACTTCTTGTCCGGCCACAGGTCGCCCTCGTCGAGGATCACCTTCGCGCCCTCGGCGACCAGCTTGGACGCGGTCGGCTCCGGAACCCAGGCACCGTCGATGGAACCGGACTTGTAGGCGTCGGGGGTGACCTTGTTGTCGGTGCGCACGACCGACACGTCGCCCTTGCCGCTCTCCGCGTCGACCTTCCAGCCCTGCTCGGCGATCCAGTTGAGGAACGCCACGTCCTGCGTGTTGCCGAGCTGCGGCGTCGCGATCTTCTTGCCCTTGACGTCCTTCAGGGACTTGATCTTCTTCGGGTTGACGACGAGCTTCACACCGCCGGACGCCGCACCGCCGATGATGCGCAGGTTCTTGCCGTCGGACTTGGTGTAGCCGTTGATCGCCGGGGAGGGGCCGATCCAGCCGATGTCGATGGCACCGGAGTTCAGGGCCTCGATCTCGGACGGACCCGCGTTGAACACCTGGTACTTGGCCTCGGTGGCGCCGAGCGCCTTCTGGAAGTACCCCTTGTTCCGGCCGACGAGCGCGGTCCCGTGGGTCAGGTTGCCGAAGTAGCCGATCTTGACGGAGTCGAGACCGTCGGTCTTCTTCGCCCCGGCGGCGACCTTCTGGGCGGCCGGCTTGTCCTCGGCCTTCGAGCCGTAGCCGCAGGCGGCGAGGGTCAGCAGGGGGAGCGCGACGATCACCGCGAGGGAGCGGCGGAATGCGGTTGTGGCAGGCACGGGAGGTGTTCCTCTCGATGGCCCGGCGGTCACGGTCTCTCAGGTCGTGGCCGGGAGGTCGGCAGGTCTTCGCTTGCGGTGGGGGGTGAGGGCGCGCAGGCAGTGCGCGTACGTCACCGCACACATCGCGCGACCCCGCCCTGCCCGCTGCCGAGGGCGCCGCTGCCGACGCGGCCGCCCTCCTTGGCGAACGTCGAGTAGAAGTCGGTGGAGTCCATGCTCAGAAGTCCCACCCGTCGTCCTCGGCCTCGTCCTTGACGGGCTCCGGGGACGCGAACGACTCGCCGACCATGCCCGCGGTGAGCGTGGTGCCGTCGGCGGGGTCGATGAGGATGAACGAGCCGGTGCGGCGCGAGTCGGAGTAGGAGTCGACCGGCAGCGGCTCGGCGGTACGGATCTTCACCCGGCCGATGTCGTTGGCGACGAGCTGTCCCGGGTGCGGGTGCAGGGACAGGTCGTCGAGCGTGAGACGGGACGGGATGTCCTTGACGATGGCCTTGACCGTGCGGGTGCCGTGCTTGAGCAGCACCCGGTGGCCGACGGTCAGCGGGGCGTCGGCGACATGGCAGACCGTGGCCTCGACGTCCTGCGTGGTCGCCGGGGCGTCCTTGCTGGGCACGATCAGATCGCCGCGCGAGACGTCGATGTCGTCCTCGAGCAGGACGGTCACCGACTGCGTGGTCCAGGCGACGTCGACCGGCTCGCCGAGCAGGTCGATTCCCGAGATCCGTGTCGTACGGCCGGACGGCAGCACCGTGACCTGCTCACCGACCCGGAACGAACCGGCCGCGATCTGACCCGCGTAGCCCCGGTAGTCCGGGTGCTCCGAGGTCTGCGGGCGGATCACGTACTGCACGGGCAGGCGGGCGTGGCAGTGCGCCAGGTCGTGGGCGACCGGCACCGTCTCCAGGTGCTCGAGCACCGTCGGACCGCCGTACCAGTCCATGTTCCCGGACGCGTCCACGACGTTGTCGCCGGCGAGCGCCGAGATCGGGATCGCGGTGACCTCCGGGACGCCCAGCTCGGTCGCGTACGCCGTGAACTCCTCGGCGATCGCGGCGAACACGGACTCCTCGTACTCGACGAGGTCCATCTTGTTGACGGCGAGGACGACGTGCGGCACGCGCAGCAGCGCCGCGATCGCGGCGTGCCGGCGGGTCTGCTCGACGACGCCGTTGCGGGCGTCGACGAGGATCACCGTCAGCTCGGCGGTCGACGCGCCCGTGACCATGTTCCGCGTGTACTGCACGTGGCCCGGCGTGTCCGCGAGGATGAACCGGCGGCGCGGGGTGGCGAAGTAGCGGTAGGCCACGTCGATGGTGATGCCCTGCTCGCGCTCGGCGCGCAGACCGTCCGTGAGCAGCGCGAGGTCGGGGCCCTCGGCTCCGCGGCTCGCGGAGGCGCGCTCCACGGCCTCCAGCTGGTCGGTGAGGATCGACTTGGAGTCGTGCAGCAGGCGTCCGACGAGCGTGGACTTGCCGTCGTCGACGGAACCGGCGGTGGCGAACCGCAGGAGGGTGGTCTCCGAGAGCGCCTCGGTCGTGATCGTGCTCATGCTTAGAAGTACCCCTCGCGCTTGCGGTCTTCCATCGCGGCCTCGGACATCTTGTCGTCGGCGCGAGTGGCGCCGCGCTCGGTGAGCCGGGAGGCGGCGATCTCGGTGATGACCTGCTCCAGCGTCACCGCGTCGGAGTCGACGGCACCCGTGCAGGACATGTCACCGACGGTCCGGTAGCGCACGAGGCGCTTCTCGACGGTCTCGCTGTCCTTGGGGCCGCCCCACTCACCGGCGGTCAGCCACATCCCGGCCCGCTGGAACACCTCCCGCTCGTGCGCGAAGTAGATCTCCGGCAGCTCGATGCCCTCACGGGCGATGTACTGCCAGACGTCCAGCTCGGTCCAGTTGCTGAGCGGGAACACCCGTACGTGCTCGCCGGGCGCGTGCCGCCCGTTGTACAGGTTCCACAGCTCGGGCCGCTGCCGGCGCGGGTCCCACTGCGAGAACTCGTCGCGCAGCGAGAACACCCGCTCCTTGGCGCGCGCCTTCTCCTCGTCGCGACGGCCGCCGCCGAAGACCGCGTCGAACTTCTCCGACTGGATCTTCTCCGTCAGCGGCAGCGTCTGCAGCGGGTTGCGGGTGCCGTCGGGACGCTCGCGCAGCACACCCCGGTCGATGTAGTCCTGCACGGAGGCGACGTGCAGCCGCAGCCCGTGCCGGGCGACCGTACGGTCCCGGTACTCGAGGACCTCGGGGAAGTTGTGCCCGGTGTCCACGTGCAGCAGCGAGAACGGAACCGACGCCGGCGCGAACGCCTTCAGCGCCAGGTGCAGCATGACGATGGAGTCCTTGCCGCCGGAGAACAGGATCACCGGGTTCTCGAACTCGCCCGCCACCTCGCGGAAGATGTGCACCGCCTCGGACTCCAGCGCGTCCAGGTGGCTGAGGGCGTACGAGCTGTCCGTGCCCTCGTCGCCCTCCTTGACCTTCGCGACGGTCGTCATGCCAGTCCCCTTTCGCTGAGCAGGGCGTACACCGACGCCGCGGACTCCTGCACGGTCTGGTTCTGCGACTCGATCCGCAGATCGGGCGACTCGGGCTCCTCGTACGGGTCGTCGACCCCGGTGAGCCCCGTCAGTTCGCCCGCGGCCTGCTTGGCGTACAGACCCTTCACATCGCGTACGGAGCACACCTCGACCGGAGTCGCCACGTGCACCTCGAGGTACGCCGTCCCGCCCTGCTGGTGCCGCTTGCGCACGGCGTCCCGGCTGTCGGTGTACGGCGCGATCACGGGGACGAGCACCTTGACGCCGTTACGGGCCAGCAGCTCGGCGACGAAGCCGATGCGCTGCACGTTGGTGTGCCGGTCCTCGCGGGTGAAGCCGAGGCCCGCCGAGATGAACTCGCGGATCTCGTCCCCGTCGAGCACCTCGACGAGGTGGCCCTCCTCGCGCAGCCGGCCGGCCAGCTCGTACGCGATGGTGGTCTTGCCGGCACTCGGCAGACCCGTGAGCCAGACGGTGGCTCCGGTCGTCACGTGATTCTCCTGCTTCTCGGTGGGGATCGTCATCCGTGCAGTCCGCACTCGGTCTTGGACCGTCCGGCCCAGCGACCGGCCCGCGCGTCCTCGCCCTCCAGGACGCGGCGGGTGCAGGGGGCGCAGCCGACGGAGGCGTAGCCGTCCATCAGCAGCGGGTTGGTGAGCACCCCGTGTTCGGCGACATAGGCGTCCACGTCGTCCTGGGTCCAGCGGGCGATGGGGGAGACCTTGACCTTGCCCCGCTTCTCGTCCCAGCCGACGACCGGGGTGTTCGCCCGGGTCGGCGACTCGTCGCGGCGCAGACCGGTCGCCCAGGCCTGGTAGCCCTTGAGCCCCTCTTCGAGAGGCTGCACCTTGCGCAGCTTGCAGCACAGGTCGGGGTCGCGGTCGTGCAGCTTCGGACCGTGCTCCGCGTCCTGCTCGGCGACCGTCTGGCGCGGGGTGAGGGTGATGACGTTGACGTCCATCACCGCCTCGACCGCGTCCCGGGTGCCGATGGTCTCGGGGAAGTGGTAGCCGGTGTCGAGGAAGACGACGTCCACGCCCTTGAGGACACGGGACGCCAGATGCGCCACCACAGCGTCCTCCATCGACGAGGTCACGCAGAAACGCCTGCCGAAGGTGTCCACCGCCCACTGGAGGATCTCCAGCGCGGAGGCGTCCTCCAGGTCACGGCCGGCCTGCTCGGCCAGCGCCTTCAGCTCCTCGGCGGTCCGTTCTTCCTGAGCCGTGGTCATATGCGGTCCCCTCCATCGTCGGCTCGCTGAACTCCCCGGGCCAGCAGCCCGAGGAACTTCAGCTGGAATGCGCGACTGCACGCCGCGCATTCCCAGGCGCCGTGACTCTGCTCGCTCGGACGCAGGTCCTCGTCGCCGCAGTAGGGGCAGTAGAAGGGGGCGGCCCGCTCGCTCATACTGCGTCCTTCGTTTCGTTCGCCGCGCTCACGAAAGGGCCTCCTCGGAAGCGCGCGCGGCCCACGTCGCGAACCGCTCGCCGTCCTCGCGCTCCGCCTGGAAGCGCGTGAGGACCCGCTCGACGTAGTCCGGCAGCTCCTCCGAGGTCACCTTCAGACCGCGGACCTTGCGGCCGAAGCCGGCCTCCAGGCCGAGCGCGCCGCCCAGGTGCACCTGGTAGCCCTCGACCTGCTCGCCCCGGTCGTTGAGCATGAGCTGGCCCTTGAGACCGATGTCCGCCACCTGGATACGGGCGCAGGCGTTCGGGCAGCCGTTGAGGTTGATGGTGATCGGCTCGTCGAAGTCCGGGATACGGCGCTCCAGTTCGTCGATCAGCGCGGCGCCGCGCGCCTTCGTCTCGACGATGGCGAGCTTGCAGTACTCGATGCCGGTGCAGGCCATGGTGCCGCGCCGGAAGGGGGAGGGCTTGGCGGTGAGGTCCAGCGCCTCCAGCGCCTCGACGAGGGAGTCGACCTGCGCCTCCTCGACGTCGAGCACGATCATCTTCTGCTCGACGGTCGTACGGACCCGGCCCGAGCCGTGCGCCTCGGCGACCTCGGAGATCTTCGTCAGGGTGGCGCCGTCCACGCGGCCGACCCGCGGGGCGAACCCGACGTAGAAACGGCCGTCCTTCTGCCGGTGCACACCGATGTGGTCGCGCCAGCGCTCCACGGGCTGGGCCGGCGCGGGGCCGTCGACCAGCTCGCGCTTGAGGTACTCGTCCTGGAGGACTTGGCGGAACTTCTCCGCGCCCCAGTCGGCGACCAGGAACTTCAGGCGGGCCTTCGTACGAAGGCGCCGGTAGCCGTAGTCGCGGAAGATGCCGATCACGCCGGCCCAGACGTCCGGGACCTCATCCGCCGGGACCCAGGCGCCGAGCCGGACGCCGATCTTCGGGTTGGTGGACAGGCCGCCGCCGACCCACAGGTCGAAGCCGGGGCCGTGCTCGGGGTGCTCGACGCCGACGAACGCCACGTCGTTGATCTCGTGGGCGACGTCGAGGAGCGGGGAGCCGGAGATCGCCGTCTTGAACTTGCGGGGCAGGTTGGAGAATTCCTTGCTGCCGATGAACCGCCGGTGGATCTCGTCGATGGCCTGGGTGCCGTCGACGATCTCGTCCTCGGCGATCCCGGCGACCGGCGAGCCGATGACGACACGCGGGGTGTCGCCGCAGGCCTCGGTCGTGGACAGGCCGACCGCCTCCAGGCGGTTCCAGATCTCGGGCACGTCCTCGATGCGGATCCAGTGCAGCTGGATGTTCTGTCGGTCGGTGATGTCGGCGGTGCCGCGCGCGAACTCCTGCGAGATCTCGCCGATGACCCGCAGCTGGCGGGTGGTCAGCCGGCCGCCGTCGATACGGACGCGCAGCATGAAGAACTTGTCGTCCAGCTCCTCCGGCTCCAGGATCGCGGTCTTGCCGCCGTCGATCCCGGGCTTGCGCTGGGTGTACAGGCCCCACCAGCGCATCCGGCCGCGCAGGTCGTTGGGGTCGATCGAGTCGAAGCCCCGCTTGGAGTAGATCGTCTCAATACGTGTCCGTACGTTGAGACCGTCGTCGTCCTTCTTGAACTGCTCGTTGCCGTTGAGCGGGGTGAAGTGACCCGCGGCCCACTGACCCTCACCGCGGTGACGGCTCACCTTGCGGCGGGGCGCGGAGGCGGCAGGGTTCTGCGGGGTGGCGGCCATGGTTGTTAGTCCTTCGGGACAGGCGGAAAGCGGCTCTGACCTGCGCATGCGGGCGCGTGGGGATGCGTGCGGGCATACGTGCGCGTCATTGCGCAGGGGGAGGCTGGATCAGGGGGTGTCGGTGCTGCCGGGGCTCTCAGCTCGCCCGACAGATGGCGCTGGACATGCGGCCGAGGTCGACGTGCCGCCGACTCACCAAGGCAATTCCAGTTCCAGACATGACGGAAGCGTGTCATGGCGATCTGGACAGAGTCCAGCTTCGTCCATCATCCGGACACCCTTGTCTTGGCAGGCGAGACAAGGGTGTTGTCGGTCACACGGCGTGCCCGCCGTCTTGTCCCCGCAGGTCAGGCCGGGTAGGCACCGGGCCAGGGGCCGGGCGCGGGCGCCTCCCGCTCCTCCTCGACATTGGTGTCGAACAGCTTGAACCCGCGGCGCTGGTAGTTGTCCATCGCGTGCTCGCCGTCCTTGCTGCAGGTGTGCAGCCACACCCGCTTCGTCTGCGCCAGCCCCGGCCAGCGGTCCGCGAGGTCCCAGGCGCGGGCGGTGCCGTACGAGAGCAGGTGGCCGCCGATCCGGCGCCCGCGGAAGGCCGGGATCAGCCCGAAGTACGCGATCTCCACGACCCCGTCGTCCTGCGGCTCGACCTCCACGTACCCGGCGGGGGTGCCGTGGTCGTAGGCCACCCAGGTCTCCACGCCCGGCCGGTCCAGATGCTCCTGCCAGCGCGCGTACGTCCAGCTGAGCCGGTCGATCCAGCGGATGTCGCCGCCGACGGAGGCGTACAGGAAGCGGCTGAACTCGGGCGAGGGCACCTCGGAGCGGACGATGCGGACGTCGCCCTCCGGTGCGGCGGCCGGAAGGAGGTCGCTCGGCGCGGTCTGCTCGAGGGACCAGGTGGTGACGGCGATGTTGGGCATAGCGGCCAGGGAATCATCCCGCTCGCCGGTCTGTCGACGCAGGCCGGTGACTCCTGCCGGTGGAGGCCGGTGCCTACTGCCGGTCCAGCTCCTCGTCCAGTGACTTCTCGATCGACGCCAGCGGCAGCGCGAACAGCACCCGCCCCGACTGCGTCCAGACCTCGCCGGTCGACTCCCAGTAGGAGAGGGACTCCGTCTGACCGCTCCAGCAGCGGTGTGTCTCCTCGGCCCCGCACTGTGCGGCCTTCGCGCCGTTGCGGTCCTGCCGCCACAGCGTCCCGCGCCGGTCCCGGGCGCCGTCCGCCGTACGGCTGACGTACCAGGCGGAGCGGTACGACAGCACGCCCCGGACCTCGGTCGCCTTCGTCCCGTACACCTCGTCGGCGTCCACGTGCCCGGAGGAGTCGGTGGCGAGGAGCCCGGCGCGGTCGTCGCCCGGGCTGAACGAGTAGCGCCACAGCCGGGCGCGCCGGTCGCCGCCGTCGAGGGTCCACTCGCTCGCGACCAGACTGTCCGGCGCCGTGCTGCGGTCGAGGGAGACGGATCCGGGGTGCGGGGCATCCGCGCCGCCGGCCACCCGGTAGGAGCCGACGGCCGGCATGGCGAACCGGTACCCGTGCGCCGACCAGCCGCCGCGCACCCGGCCCACCGCATCGCCGGTCACGGTGGCGCGCTGGATGCGGGCCATGTCGTAGACGTAGAGCGCGTTGGAGTCCCCGTCGTCGGCGGTGACCAGCAGCTTGCCCTGGTACCAGACCATGCCGGAGACATGGGAGGTGAGCGGCCGGTAGTCGCGTCCGCCATCGACCGGGACGACGAGCAGGACCCAGGTGTAGGTGAGGTGGCCGGGGTCGCTCGCGTCGACGAAGGCGACCCGGGCGAGGCCCTTGTCGGCCGCCGGGCCGCCGCTGCGGGTCCAGCCGGAGAGGATGACGCGGTTCGCGCCCCAGCGGCCGTCGTCGTCCGCGTCCCCGGAGGTGGTGATCGCGCCGGCCCGCCAGCCGCTGGTGTCGTCGGTGTTCCAGCAGTACGCGCTCGTGGCCACCGGGGCGACGGGCAGCGCCCTGCGCTCGGCGTCCGTGCAGTCGATCGCGTCGCGCAGGCTGCGGTCGGCGCCCTCGAGGACGGTGGTGACACCGACGGGCCGGCCCATCTCCTTCGCGAGCCGGTCAAGGGAGGCCTGCGGCTCGAGCTCCTCCGTCAGCCGCAACGGACGGCTCTCGGTGGACGAGGTGAGCTGCTTCAACGCCCCGGGACTGTCGGTGACCGTGGCCTGGGACGCGCTGATCATGGTGGCGGCGGCGGTGAGTGCGAGGGCGGTCCCGGCGAGGAAGGCGCGCAGTGCCCTGCCCCGTCTGCGTCGGCGGTGTCTGCCACGATGCTTCATCGATCCTCCCGAGGCGGGCCAACTGCGCCTCATGATCCGTACGTTGACTGAGGAACAGGTGGGGTGGCCCGTAGGGGATGCTACGGCAGTGGGGAGTCTCTTCGGAGGAAGACCTCGCAAATATGCGGAAGATGCCACCCTGTGCACCATTTCAGGGGGCTGACCCGGGCAACTGGCCTAAGTTTCTGCCCTACGGTCGGCGCGTTGCGCCGCGTCGGCCGGGCGAACGCGACGCCGACGCCCGTGCGGCGAGCACGTTCGGCGCCGTCGAGTGCGGCAACAGGTCGCGGGGGTCGGGCGGGAGGAGCAGTTCGACCTCCGCCTGCTCGCAGAAACGATACGGTCGGTGTTCCAGCAGGCCCCCGAGATACCGCCGCACCCGCGACATCTCGGCCCGCACCGTCACCGTACGGGCCGGATCGCCGAACACCTCCTCCGCCAGCCGGGCGGCCCCGAACCCGGTGCGGTGCGTCGCCAGCAGGAACAACAACTCGGCGTGCCGGGGACTCAGTTCGTGCGACCAGGAGCCCGCCTCCGCCGACACCGTCACCGACCAGCGGCGCGGCTGCGTCAGGTCCAGCACGATCCGGGTCGCACCGCGCGCCACCGCCTCGTCGTCGGCCCGCACCAGCCAGCCGTCGGCCAGCGGCTCCACCGAGCACAGCCCGAGCGCCGGCAGCCACCTGCGGCCCGCCGACGGCGACTTGGGCAGCGCCACCCGGCTCGTGTACGGCATCCCCGTCACCGCCGCCGTCCAGCCGTCCCGGTCCACCACCACCGCCCGGCCGCCCAGCCGCGCCAGCACCGGCGCCGCCACCGCTCGCAGCCGCTCCAGCGAGGACAGGTGCACCTCCCGCAGCCGGGCCTCCGCGAGCTTGGCCACCGAGGTGACCCAGGCCAGCGTCGCCGGATGCATCGTCTCCAGCGGACCGCTCACGTCCACGACACCGATCAGCCGCCCGTCCCGGGGGTCGATGATCGGCGCGCCCGTACAGGTCCAGGTGGTCTGCGACCGCACGAAGTGCTCACCGGCGAACACCTGGACCGGCCGGCGCACCACCGCGGGCGTGCCCACGCCGTTGGTGCCCACCACGTCCTCGCGCCAGTCGGCGCCGAGCTCGAACCCGATCCTGTCGGCCTTGCGCAGCACGGGGGAGGAGCCCTCCCGCCACAGCACCCGGCCGTCCGCGTCGGCGACGACCATGATGTGGTGGGCGACGTCCGCGACCGACAACAGCCCCTCCCGCAGCACCGGCAGCACATGCCGCAGCGGCGTCTCCTCCCGCCGCCGCCGCACCTCGTCCGAGGTGAGCAGCCGCGAACTGAAACCGTGATCCGGATCGACGCCCCGGCGCAGTACACGCTCCCAGGACTGTTCGATCACCGGGCGGGCGGGAATACGCGCGCGCTGCCCGGCGAGCTTGGCGGCGCGCACCTCGCTGAGCATCCGCGCCGCCCGCGCCGCGTCCACGACGGCGAGTTGCGCCACGTTGACCGGAGGGTTCGCCACTGGTCCTCCCCAAGCACGTACGGACAACCGGTTGTTCAGCCATCCGGACGACGGTTTCCGGCCCTGACTGTGGCCTCTCATACTGCCGTCCTCCGGTGACGGAGGGACACAGTCCGGACACAGAGACCAGAAAGTTGCAACCCCCTGCAACTCTGGTGAACCTTCATGCGGGGGCAGAGACTTGAGCCACGCCGTCCCGAGCGGCGTTCTGGCCTCGCAGGGCCTATGCGGCGGGGGTGGTGCCGTGTCGGCGCAGCACCACCCCCGCTTTCTGTCGTCCCGGCTCAGGACACCGGGCGCGCCCGTTCCACCAGCGCGGCCAGGTCGAGGGTGTGCGGCAGCGTCCCGAAGGCCGCGCCCCCGTCGCCGCCCAGCCGCGAGGCACAGAACGCGTCGGCGACCTGCGGCGGCGCATACCGCACGAGCAGCGCACCCTGGAGCACCAGTGCGAGCCGCTCCGTCAGCCGCCGGGCCCGCCCCTCCACCCCCTCCAGATCGGCCAGTTCCGTCAACACGTTCTTGATCGCCCCGTCCAGCCGGTGATCGGCACCGCGCGCATGCCCGATCTCCTTCAGAAAGGCGTTCAGCGCCGGCGGCTCACGGCGCAACGCCCGCAGCACGTCCAGCGCCTGCACATTGCCCGCGCCCTCCCAGATCGAGTTCAGCGGCGACTCGCGCACCAGACGCGGCATCCCCGACTCCTCGACGTAGCCGTTGCCGCCCAGGCACTCCGACGCCTCCACCGCCACCGGCGCACACCGCTTGGTCACCCAGTACTTGGCCGTCGGCACCGCGATCCGAAGGAACGCCAGCTCCTCCTCCCCGCCGTCGTCGTACGCGGCCGCGAGCCGCAGCGCGAGCGTCGTCGCCGCCTCCGACTCCAGCGCAAGATCGGCCAGTACGTTGCGCATCAACGGCTTGTCGACGAGCTTTCCGCCGAACGCCTCCCGGTACGTGCAGTGGTGGATCGCCTGCGCCACGGCCTGCCGCATCAGCCCCGCCGAGCCCAGCACGCAGTCCAACCGGGTCGCCGCGACCATCTCGATGATGGTCCGCACCCCGCGCCCCTCCTCACCGACCCGGCGCGCCCACGTCCCGTCGAACTCGACCTCGGCGGAGGCGTTCGAGCGGTTGCCCAGCTTGTCCTTCAGCCGCTGGATGAGGAACGTGTTGCGGGAGCCGTCCTCCAGCACGCGCGGCACGAGGAAGCAGGTGAGACCCCCTTCCCCCTTGACGGGGGATGCCTGGGCCAGCACCAGGAACCCGTCCGACATGGGTGCCGAGCAGAACCACTTGTGCCCGGTCAGCTCGTACGTCCCGTCCTCCGCGAGCGGCGCGGCCACCGTCGTGTTGGCCCGTACGTCGCTGCCGCCCTGTTTCTCCGTCATCCCCATCCCGAACAGCGCCCCCGCCTTGTGGCGGGCGGGCCGCAGCTCACGGTCGTAGATCGTGGACGTCAGGCGGGGCTCCCACTCGGCGGCGAGCGCGGGATCCGTACGCAGGGCGGGCACGGCCGCGTGGGTCATCGACAGCGGGCAGCCGTTGCCCGCCTCGGCCTGCGTCCAGACCAGGAAAGCGGCCGCCCGCCGCACATGCCCGCCCGGCCGCGTCCAGGCCGCGGTCAGACCCGCGGCGACGCCCTTGCCGAGCAGACGGTGCCAGGCCGGATGGAAGTCGACCTCGTCGAGGCGCCGGCCGTGGCGGTCGTGGGTACGCAGCCGCGGCGGGAACTCGTTCGCCTGCGCCGCCCACTCCTGCACCTGCGCCGACCCGGCCGACCGCCCCAGCCCCGACAGCTCACCCAGCACCTCCTCCACCAGCCCGGGCTCCAGATGCCGCTCCACCGCCTCCGCCAGGACACGATCAGCCGAGAAGACGTCATACCCCACCAGCCCCGGTGGCTGGTTGGTCACCGTGTGTGCCATGCAGCGAACCTACCGTTCCTCGACACTGAGCGGGAATGAGTCCTGTTGACAGGAGTCGTGCTCAGCCGTGTACCCCGAACGGTGCCGGGCGCGCTGGTTCCCCGCGTCCGCTCCGCGTCCGGCGTCCGCGTCGTGGCGAGTGGTCCTACGGTTGTCGCTGGTGAGGGGATTTTGATACCGGTTCGGTCGGCCATTGAGGTGAGCCGCGGGTACGGACCGCCACTCCCTCGGGCCCCACGACGAACGGCTCCGCCGTCTTGAGGGGGGAGGCCGGGGCGGGAGGCCCTGGCCGGGGATGAGTGGGGGCTCGTATGGCGGATACCTTTAGGGCGTGCAGCAAGCAAGCCAGTCACCCGAGCAACCCGAGGGCGCCCCAGGGCGTCTCCACCGGGCGCGTGTCCTCTACCGAAACGTCTCCAAGCGCAGGACCACCTGGCTGCTCCTGAAGGACACCGTCAACTCCTGCATCGAGTACCGCATCCTCGGCCTCGCCGCCGAAGCCGCCTTCTTCACCCTGCTGTCCGTGCCGCCCCTGCTGCTCAGCATGATCGGACTCCTCGGCTACGTCGACGACTGGACCGGCACCGACTCCATCAGCAGCCTGGAGACCAACCTCCTGGAAGCCTCCCGCACCGTCCTGTCCGACAAGGGCGTCACCGAGATCGCCCAGCCGATCCTGGACGACGTGATGAAGGGCGGCCGCCCCGACGTCATCTCCATCGGCTTCCTCTTCGCGCTGTGGTCCGGCTCGCGCGCGGTGAACGTCTTCATAGACACCATCACCGTCATGTACGGCCTCGACGGCGTCCGCGGCATCGTCAAGACCCGGCTGGTGGCGTTCGCGCTGTTCATCGCGGCCCTGCTGATCGGCTCGATCGCGCTGCCGCTGATGGTCGCGGGCCCGGACGCGGTGGTGCGGATCGTGCCGTGGTCGACGACGGTGGTCCAGGTCCTGTACTGGCCCGTGGTGATCGTCCTGTCCATCGCCTTCCTCACCACCCTCTACCACGTCTCCGTCCCCGTGCGCTCCCCCTGGATCGAGGACGTCCCCGGCGCCCTCGTGGCCCTCGGCATGTGGGTCCTGGGCAGCTTCCTGCTGCGGATCTACCTGCAGAGCACCATCGAGGGCGCGACGATCTACGGCTCCCTCGCCGCCGCCGTCGCCGTACTGCTGTGGATCGGTATGTCCGCGTTCGCCGTCCTGGTCGGCGCCGCCGTCAACGCGGCGATCGACCGCGTCTGGCCGGCCGCCGCGACAGCCGCCGCCCGCGCCGCCAACGAACGCGCGCGCGAGGAGGAGGCCGCCGAGTACGTCGCTCGCATCGCCGCCGCCCGCGCCCACGAGGACCCCGACGACCCCGACATGCCGTCCGAGTTCCCCGAGCGCTGGTCCCGCTTCCTGCCACCGGAGGACGTGACCGGCCGGCTACGGACCCACGCGAAGAGCTCACCGAAGGTCAACGGCGAGGAGGACCACTCTCCGGAGAAGTAGGACGCCTCACGCCTTCCAGGCCCCCGCCGCCGCGGCCTCCCGCGCGAAGGCGCCGAAATCACGGGGCTCCCGTCCGAGGACACGCTGGACGCCGTCCGAGAGGTGGGCGTTGTGCCCGTCGAGCAGGGACTCGAACAGTTCGATCAAGAAGTCCACTTCCTGCTCCGGCACTCCGAAACCGGCCAGGTTCGCGCCGTACTCACGCGCTGAGACCGCCCGGTACGTGAACGCGCGCCCCGCCGCCGCACCGACCTCCGCCACCGCCTCCCCGAACGTCAGCAGCCGCGCCCCGGACACGTCGATCGCCTGCCCCACGTACCGGTCGCCGGACGTCAGCGCGGCCACCACGACATCCGCGATGTCCCGCACGTCGACGAACGGCTCCCGCACGTCGTCCTCCGCGGGAAACACCAGTTCCCCGCCCAGCCGCAACTCCTCCAGCAGCGGCCCCTCGCTGAAGTTCTGCGCGAACCACGAAGCCCGTACGACCGTCCAGTCGGCCCCCGACTCCCGCAGCGCCTCCTCGGTGGGCCGCGCCTGCTCCTCTCCCCGCGCCGACAGCAGCACCAGCCGCCGTACGCCCAGGGAGACCGCCTCGTGCGCGAGCCGCCCGACCGCGTCCGCCGCGTCCGGGGCGCCGACGTCCGACGGGTACACCAGGTACGCCGCGCCCGCGCCCCGCAGGACGTCCGCCCACGTCGACCGGTCCTCCCAGTCGAAGCCCCGCGCCCGCGACGCGGCCCGTACCGTCAGCCCCGCCGCGCGAGCGGCCTGCGCCACCCGGCTTCCCGTACGACCGGACGCACCGGTCACCACCACCGTCATGTTCCGTGTCTCTTCGGTCATGTCCCCAGTCAACTCACGGCCGCGCCGGGGTCCCATCGCTGAACGGCTCATTCCCATACGCGCCCGTCTACGCTGACCGCATGGACGCCTTGGCAGGCCTGCTGGAGGGCCCCCGCGCGCGGGGCGCCTTCATGATCCGTGCGTGCTTCGAGCCGCCGTGGAGCGTACGCGTCGAGGACCGGGCCCCGCTGACCCTGATGCTCATGGCCCGCGGCGACGCCTGGATCACGTCGGACACGGGGGAGCGGGTGCGGCTGCGGGCCGGCGACCTCGCCGTCGCGCGCGGCCCGGTCCCGTACACCTGCGCCGACGACCCCGCCACGCCCCCGCAGGCGGTGATCCTGCCCGGCGCCGAGTGCGTGTACCCCGACGGCCGCCCCCTCGGCGGCACGATGGACCTGGGCGTACGCACCTGGGGCGACCGCCCCGACGGCTCCACCGTCATGCTGATCGGCACCTACCTGATGCGGGGCGAGATCAGCGGCCGGCTGCTGGACGCGCTGCCCACCCTCCTGACGCTGACCTCCGAGGTGTGGGACTGCCCGCTGACCCCCCTCCTCATGGAGGAGATCGTGCGTGACGAGCCCGGGCAGGAGGTGGTCCTCGACCGTCTTCTCGACCTGCTGGTGATCGCCGCGCTCAGGGCCTGGTTCTCCCGCCCCGAGGCCGAGACGCCCGCCTGGTACGGGGCTCTCGCCGACCCGGTCGTGGGCCGCGCCCTGCGCCTCCTCCAGGACGACCCCGCCCACGCCTGGACGGTCGCCGCCCTCGCGGCCAAGACCGGGGTGTCGAGGGCGGCGCTCGCCCGCCGCTTCACCGCCCTCGTCGGCGAACCCCCGATGACCTACCTCACCGGCTGGCGCCTCGCCCTCGCCGCCGACCGCCTGCTCGACACCGACGACACCATCGCCGCGATCGCCCGCCAGGTCGGTTACGGCAGCGCGTTCGCCCTGTCCACGGCGTTCAAGAGGACGTACGGGGTGAGCCCGCAGGAGCACCGGACGAGGGCGGGGTAGTCAGGCGGGTCAGTGAGGTGCGGGGGAGCCATCTCGGCCCTTGCCCGCCCTGCCGGCGGCGTAGCCTGTCCTACGTGTACGCGGAACGGCCGTCCCGGCTGACCGGCGCCGTCGTCTGGACGAACACCCCGTCGCCGCCCGGCGCCCGTCCCGTGCTGCCCGACGGTTGCATGGATCTGCTGTGGAGCGAGGGCCGACTGCTGGTCGCCGGCCCCGACACCCGCGCCTACGCCCCCGAAGGCCCCGCCGCGCCCTGGGCGGGCGTGCGTTTCCACCCGGGCACCGCGCCCGCGTTCCTGGGGGTACCGGCCCACGAACTGCGCGACCGTCGCGTCGAGTTGGCCGATCTGTGGCCGACCGCGAAGGTACGGCGGCTGCGTGACTGTGTCGAGTCGGCGCCCGACCCCGCGACGGGCCTGGAGGAGGCGGCCCTGCGGCGCGCTGCCGAGACGGCCCCGCCCGACCCACTGCTGCGACGGCTCGTCACCGCCCTGGACGCGGGCCGCCCCGTCGCCGCGACCGCCGACGAACTCGGCCTGGGGGAACGCCAGTTGCACCGCAGGGCCCTGACCGCCTTCGGCTACGGCCCCAAGACACTGGCCCGCATCCTGCGCCTGCAGAGGGCTCTCGCCCTCGCCCGCGCGGGCACCCCGTTCGCTGCGACGGCGACCGGCGCCGGTTACGCCGACCAGGCCCACCTGGCCCGGGACGTACGGCAGTTGACGGGCATGACGCTGACGGACCTACTGGCCTGACGGCGCGTAGAGGTCGACGCCGTTGCCGTCCGGGTCGAGCACGACGGCATACCGCTGGCCCCACACGGCGTCCCACGGCTTCAGCTCCCCGCGGTACCCGGCCCCCACCAGTTCCTCGTACACCGCGTCGACCTCACTCACCCCCTCGCACCGCAACGCCAGCGAGGCCCGCCCGCCCCCGGCAGGTGCCCGCCACTGCGGGTGGAAGGACCGCACGGTCTCCTCGGTGTCCAACATCAACCGCACCCCGCCCGGCAGTTCGGCCTCGGCGTGCGGCGCACTCTGGGAGCCCTCGGGGAAGGCGAACCCGAGGCGACGGTAGAAGGCGACGGAGGCGGCCATGTCGGAGACGACCAGGCCGATGGCATCGAATCGTGGACTCATGGGGCCACCGTAGGCAGCGCTTCGAGCGTCGGTCTTGAAGGAATCGGACATGGCTCTCTCCTTGCGAGGGCTTTGCTCACCCCAATGGCGCAACCGGTTCACCGGAGAAACCTCACTGGTCAGTCACTCGTCGAGCCGCGCCGACCAGTCGATGCCGCCGCGCAGGTGGGCGCGGAAGCCGGGGTCGACGTAGGCCTCACAGGCGTGCCCGAGCGCCGTGTAGAAGACGCGGCCCGCGCCCTGCTCACGGCACCACACGAGCGGGTGGTCGGCGCCCATGCCGCCACCGTCGTACGACGTCTCGTCGGCGACGGCGAGGACCCGCACCCGTCCGCGCGGGTTGGTCCGGAAGTCGTACCACTCGTCGGTGAAGTCCCAGACGGCGGGCAGGTGCCGGGTGGCGGGGTGTTCGCGGTCCTCGACCACGGCCTTGCCCGGCTGGTACGCGGGGTGCCGGTCGAAGCGCGCGCCGAGCAGTTCGCCGTAGTACGGCCAGTCGTACTCCGTGCAGGCCGCCGCGTGGACGCCGACGAAGCCGCCGCCCGACTCGACGTACGCGGCGAGACGGGCGCGTCCCGCGGGGGTCAGCACCTCGCCGCTGGTGGAGAGGAAGACGACCGCCGCGTACCCGTCGAGCGGGGCCTCCAGGGCCGCCGGGTCCTCGGTGTGGTCGACCTCGTACTCCGCGAGCGTGCGGAGGGCGGCGACGGCGTCCGGGATGGAGTCGTGGCGGTAGGCGGTGGTGCGGGTGTGGACGAGCAGGCGGGCGGACATGGGGGCGAGCCTAGGGCTCTGCGGGTGTCCGTCCCAGCGAAGTGATCACGCCGAAAATTTCGAGCCGGCAGTGGTGGTCTCCGGGGTGCCGGTGTGGGTGCTCAACCGCCCACGCCCACATGGTTGTCGGGGGCCCCGTCGCCGACCGGGGGCAGGTCACCGCGCTCGACGGGTGCGGTCTGCTGCCCGGCCGCTGCCTCGGGCAGGAGGGTGTCGAGTTCGTCGGCGGAGGGGCGGTGGACGTTGCCGGCGGCCTCGCTCAGGACGTCCCGCGGGACGCCCTCGCCGCTGAGCCTGACGACGTGCCCCTCCTTCGGGATCGCGTACTCCTTCTGCTGTCCGTTGCTGCGGTACCAGGCGTCGCCGTCGCGGGTGCAGGTGGTGCGCGAATTCGCGTCGCCGACGGGTTGCTCCGGGCAGTTGTCGGCGGTCAGTGTGCCGCGGTCGACGGAGAGGGTGAGCTGGGTGCCGGCCTTCTGCGACCAGTACGTGGCGGAGAAGCCGTCGCCGCCGTACACGCCGACGGACTGCTGGGCGAGGGTGTAGCCGGAGGCCTCGGTGAGGTAGACGAACTCCGGTCTGATGCCCAACGCCCCAGCACGGGCGGCGAGTTCCGCCGCATCCGCGGGGCGCGCTTCGGCCGTACCGGTGCCGGCGTCCGCCTTCTGTGTGCCGCAGCCGGTGAGGAGGGCCGGGAGCAGCAGCGGCAGCGACAGTGACAGGGCTCGTGCGGCACGGATCATGAACACCATCCTGCCGCACAGGTGTTCCCAAGGTGGCGTCTTTTCGCGCAGGGGGCGCGTAATGTCACACGCGATGAACACGATTCCCGCACTGCTTGATCACCTCGTCCTCGCGACCCCCGATCTGGCGGCGACGGTCGCCGAGTTCACCCGGCGCACCGGTGTGGCCCCGGCCCCCGGCGGCGCACACGTCGACCTGGGCACCCGCAACCACCTGGTCGGGCTGGGCGGCACCGCCTACCTGGAGATCATCGGCCCCGACCCGGAGCAGACGGGTCCCGACGGTCCCCGTCCCTTCGGCGTGGACGGGCTCGACACCCCGCGGACGATCACGTGGGCGATCAGCCCGCCCGACCTGGACGCCACGGTCGCGGCAGCCCGCGCGCGGGGTTACGACCCCGGTGAGGTACGGGCGATGAGCCGCCGCCGGCCCGACGGCACGCTGTTGGAATGGCGCCTGACGGACGGCTCCGCCCACCCCTCCGGTCTCGTCCCGTTCCTCATCGACTGGGGCGGCTCCGTCCACCCGTCGGCGTCGGGCTTGCCCGTCACCCCCCTCCTGCGGGTATCGGCAACAGCCCCCGACCCCGACGAGATCCGCCCCGCCCTCACCGCACTCGGCACGCAACTCGCCCTCAGTACCGGCCCGGTGGGGATGACGTTCACGGTGGAGACGCCTCGGGGAGCGGTGACCTTCGACTGAAGAGGCGTTCCATTCGGTACGCAGGGGCATCGAGACAAAACGAACTGGGCCGCCCAGTCGGGGCGTTCCGACGGACGGCGAGCCGCGATCACGCCTCCTGGTAGAGATCGACGATGTTGCCGTCGGGGTCACGCAGCCACACCGATCGGCGCCCCCACGGCTGGGTCGTCGGAGGCTTGAGGATCTGGAGCCCGCGTGCCAGCGCGCGTTCGTGGCGAGCGTCCACGTCGGTGACCTGGAACTCCAGAGTGAAGCGCCCGCTCACGGCGGAGACCGAGGCCCCGGGCACCATCGACTCGATGCCCTGCGTGGAGAAGAACGACAGGACCGCACCAGGCACCGTCACCCGAGCGAAGGGGTGTCCCCGCCCTCGACTTCGGCGTCGAGGACATCGGCGTAGAAGGCCGCGAGGCCCGGGACATCGTCGGTGATCAGGCAGGTGCCGGTGAAGTGGGGCCGCATCCGGGCATGGTAGGCCGCGGCTCGAAGCCACGTCTCCCGAGTCGCCAGGGCCTTGCAGCGCGTCAGGAACGCGCCCGCGGTGGCGCCGTGCTCGCCCGTTCCACCAGGCGGGTGGACAGCTCCGTACGCGTCCCCTCCGGGCGCTCGCCGTCCATCATCCGCACAAGCAGTCGTAGCGCCGTGGCCGCCATCTCGGCGAGGGGCTGGCGGACGGTGGTGAGGGCGGGGGCGGCCCAGCGGGACTCGGGGAGGTCGTCGAAGCCGACGACGCTGATGTCGTGGGGGACGCGGAGGCCGCGCTCGGCCAGGGTCTCGTAGACGCCGAGGGCCATGCGGTCCGAGCAGACGAAGACGGCTGTGGGGGGTTCGGGCAGGTCGAGGAGCTCGCGCGTGCGGTGCCGGGCGACGGCCTCGTCGAAGCCGCCGTAGCGGATGTACTCGGGGCGGTGTACGACGCCCGCCGAGGCGAGGGCCGAGCGGTAGCCGGCGATGCGGGCGCTGCTGCACATCGTGCGTCGCTGGCCCGCGACGACGGCGATGCGTTCGTGGCCCAGGGACAGCAGGTGCTCGGTCGCCGTCACCCCGCCCTGCCAGTTCGCGGCGCCCACCGACACCACACCGGGCGGCGGTTCCAGCACCGGGTCGATCATCACGAACGGGATGTGGTGCTGGTCGAGCCAGGCGAACTGGGATTCCGTGAGCTCGGCCAGGTTGAACAGGACTCCGGCCGAGCCGCGCACGGTGAGCTTGTCCAGCCAGCCGCGCTGGGGGCGGGCGGCCCGGGTGCGGGACAGGGCGGCCGAGACGACCACGTCCAGGCCCGCGTCGTGCGCCGCCTCCTCCACCCCGTGCAGCACCGCGCCCGACCAGGAACTCTCCAGCGAGTGCACGACGAGGTCGACGAGACGGGGCGGCCTGGCCGCGTCGAAGCGGGGTCTGCGGACGTAGCCGAGCCGGTCCAGCGCCTCCGTGACCCGACGGCGGGTCTCGGGTGCGACGTCCTCCCGGCCGTTGACCACCTTGGAGGCGGTCGGTACGGACACTCCCGCCTCGCGGGCCACGACCGCGAGCGTCGGCCCGGCCGTCGCCACGCTCGCACTCCCCGTACGGACCATCGGGAACCACCTCTCCGGCCCGCCCGAGGGCCAGCGAACGTCCGGCCGGCACCGTGGGGGGAGCCGCTCGGAAACCGGCGCGCAGAAAGCGCTTGCTATCCTAAGTGCGCCTCAACGCGACGTGAAGACACCGGGAATGACGGGATCTTGCCGCTCTCCACTTCCGGGAACCCGACACGGTACGTACCCGGGCGATTGCCCCGCCGTGCAGCCGGGCGATTTCTCCCGCCGTGAAGCTGGGTGATCGCGCCCCCCCCGTGCACCCGGGTTACCGCACCCGGCTCACCCGGGCGACCGCCCCCGCCGGGAAACCGGGCGGTCGACCCGGCACGCGCGCAACCTCACGACGCCGTGCACGTCAGCCCGAAGTCCCGGAAGTCCGCCGTGAACGTCGCCTCGACCAGGTCCCACGCGTGGATCCCGGCCATCGCTCCCGTGAACCGCAGCCGCGCACCGTGGTCGTCGGAGAGCCGGCTGAAGTCCAGCACCGGCCCGAGCCGCGTCCGCGTCCCCTCCCGCACGTACCAGAAGCGCGCCTCCGCGCCCTCGATCGTCACGCCCAGCCTCAGCGGCACCCCCGCCGGCACCTCCTCGACGGCCACCCGCCGCGCGCCCCCCTCGTCGCGGTCCACGAGGCTGAGTACCGTGCGCCCGCCGCCCCGCCACTGCTGCCCGCGCTGCTCCTCACCCTCCGGCTCGGCCCAGGTCAGTTCCAGGGTGAGGTACGCCTCGGCGTCGTAGCGCAGGACAAGGCCCGCGCCCTGCGTGAAGGCCGACGGACGGGCCTCCACCGTCACCGCCGCCTCGGCCCGGTGCTCGGTGATGCGCTGGGCCAGCAGGCTGTACGCCCACCGCGACTCCGGGCCGTGCCGCCCGCGCAGCCGGATCCAGCCGGGCCGGCTCGTGGCGTCGACCCAGGACGGGTCGGGCGCGGCACGCAGGGTGCTCCACGGCCAGCCGAGCGGGTCGGGGGAGGCGAGGGGGCGGACGAGAGGCCGGGCCCGCGTCGGTACGTCGACCTCGACCGCTGGATGCCAACCCCCGTGTGGCATCCGCGGCCGGCCCTCCGCGTCCCATGTCACCGCCTGGATCGCCGTCTCCCGGCCGAGCGTGCAGCGCGGCCCGTGCGGGGTGTGCAGGGGGCGCGCCGCGAGATGGCTGAGCACCCACTCCCCGTCGGATGTCTCGACCAGTTCCGCGTGCCCGGCCTTCTGCAACGGCAGCGACGGGTCGTCCCGCGAGGTGAGCAGAGGACGGTCGTCGAGTTCGTACGGGCCCACGATCGCGCGGCTCCGGGCGGTCAGTACACCGTGTTCGAAACCGGTGCCGCCCTCCGCCAGCACCAGCACGTACCAGCCGTCGCGGTACAGCAGCTTCGGGCCCTCTACCAGCCGTTCGTGCTGCAGCAGCAGGTGCGTGCCGCCGACCGGGGCGAGGGTGTCGCGGTCCAGTTCGGTCAGGACGATCCCGGCGAAGCGCCGGCCGCCGGGGCGGTGGTCGTTCTGCAGGTTGAGCAGCCACAGCCGGCCCTCGTGGTGGAAGAGGGCCGGATCGAAGCCGTGACTCGCGATGCGACGCGGGGACGTCCAGGGCCCCGTCGCCTCGGGGGCGGTGCAGACGTACGTGTCCGTGTCGAAGTACGGCGTCCCCACCGACCGTACGACGGAGTACACCACCCAGAACCGGTTCCCGTCCCAGCTCAGCGACGGCGCCCAGATGCCGCCCGAGTCGGGGACGCCGGCCAGGGAGTTGCCGGGGGCCGCGCCCCGGACATGACCGGCGTACTCCCAGTGCGCGAGGTCGCGGGAGCGGTGGATCGGGATGGTGGGGAACCACTCGAAGGAACTGGTCGCCACGTAATACCAGTCCCCGGCCCGGACCAAGGAGGGATCCGGGGCGAAGCCGCGGATCACCGGGTTGCGCAGCACGGTCACTTGAGCGCCCCCAGGGTGACTCCGCTCCGCCAGTAGCGGCGCATCGCGACCATCATGATCGCCATCGGCACGATGGACAGCAGCGCGCCGGTCAGGACCAGGCTCGTCAGGTCGACGCCCGATTCCAGGCGCTTGCCGGACCAGTTGTACAGACCCAGGTTGAGCGTCCAGTTCTCCTCGCCGCGCAGCACGGTGAGGGGGAGGAAGAAGGCGTTCCAGGTGTTGACGAAGGCCAGCAGGAACACCGTGGCACCGCCCGTCGTCATCATCCGCAGCACGATGCTGAAGAAGATCCGCAGTTCACCGGCGCCGTCCAGGCGGGCCGCCTCGAGGAGTTCGAAGGGAATGGTGGCTTCCGTGTAGACCTTGGCGAGGTACACGCTGAACGGGTTGATCAGGCAGGGGATCAGCATCGCCCACGGGGTGTCGACCATGCCGATCGCCGAGAACAGCAGGTACAGCGGGAGCGTGAGCAGGGCGATCGGGATCAGGAACGAGCCCACGACACACGCGAACACGAGGTTGCGCCCCGGGAAGTCGAACCGCGCCAGACCGTACCCCGTGGCGAGCGCGATCAGCGTGCCGCCGAGGGAGCCGACCCCCGCGTACAGCAGCGAGTTCGCCGTCCAGCGCAGGAAGATGCCGTCCTCGTAGGTGAACAGCTGGTGCAGGTTGTCCCACAGGTGCCAGCCGGAGAACCACAGCCCGTTGCTCTGGTAGAGCCCGGTGCGGTCCTTGGTGGCGGCGACGATCAGCCACCACACCGGGAACAGGCTGTACGCGCTCGCCAGGACCAGCCCGACCAGCAGGAACCGCTGCCCGCCGCGCGAACGGGAGACGGGATCAGGGGCGGTGAGACGGCGCACCGGGCGCCCTGGAGCCTTCTCCGCGCGGTTTTCGGTGAGCGTCATCAGTCGGCCTCCCTCGAAGTCAGCCGGTAGAAGAGGAAGGAGGCCACGCCGAGGATGAGGGCGAGCAGCACCGACAGGGCCGCGGCGTAGTGGTAGTTGCCGGCGTTGAACGCCTGGTTGTAGATGATCATGATCGGCGTGAAGCCGTCGTTCACGGTCTGCGGGGTGACGTTCCGGAACAGCGCGGGCTCGTTGAAGATCTGCAGCATCTGGATGATGGAGAGCAGCCCGGTCAGCACCAGCGCCCCGCGCACGAACGGCACCTTGATACTGCGCGCGATCCGGATCTCCGAGGCCCCGTCCAGCCGCGCCGCCTCGAACAGCTCGCGCGGCACGGCCTGCAGGGCCGAGTAGATGATCACCATGTTGTAGCCGATGCCGTGCCAGGTCAGCAGGTTGCCGATCGAGGTCCACACCATGGACGGCGCGAAGAAGTTCCAGTGGAACCCGAACACCTCACCCATCGGCGTCAGCGGCCCCACGTCGGGGCTGTACAGGTTGATCCACACGATCGCCGCCACGACCCCCGGGATCATGTACGGCACGAGCAGGAGGATCCGGAACCGGCTCGCGATCCGCGAGGTGAGCGCGTCCAGGAGCAGGGCCAGCACCAGGCTGATGAACAGCATCACCGGGATCTGCACACAGGCGAACAGCACCACCCGCAGGATGGAGCTCAGGAACGCCGAGTCGGTGAGCCCCTGCTGGTAGTTGTCGAGCCCCGAGAACTTCTCCGTCGCGCCACCGAGCCCCAGCCCGGACTGCTGCTCGCGGAAGAGGGACTGATGGACGGCGTAGCCGATCGGGACCAGATAGAGGAAGACGAATCCGAGCTGGAAGGGCACCGTGAACGCGGCACCCTTCCAGCGCAGTGAACGAATCATCTGTTCTGCCTCAGCCCTTGACGCTGATGCCGCGGGACTTAAGGTCCTTGACCGTCCACTCCTGCATGTGCGCCAGCAGGTCGGTCACCTTCTCCTGCTTGTTGATCACCTTCGCCCAGCCGGCCTGCATCTCCGTGAACATCGCGGTCCAGTCCGGCCCGAAGGTCCAGTCGGTGGTGACTGTCTTGAGGCTGTCCTTCACCACTGTCTGGGCGGGCTGGTAGTTGCTGCCGAGCAGCTTGTCGGAGATCGCCTCGTGCACGTACGAGCCGCTGTCGGCCAGCGCCGGCATGACGCCGTTGCCGGTGGTCGGACTGGCCATCGTCTTCACGGCACCCGGGTCCGTGGACATCCACAGCGCGGCCTGAGCGGCCTGCTGCTGGTGCTCGCACTGCTGGGTCACCAGCGTCACGCTGCCGGTCAGGTTGGTGCCGGCCGGGGTCTTCGCCGCCTCACCGGTGAACGTCGGCCACGGGGTCAGCGCCCACTTCCCGAACGACTTGGTGAAGTTCTGCACCATGCCCGCCATCTGCCAGGTGGAGATCTGCCGGGTCGCGGTGCCGCCGTTGTCGTAGTTGCGCTGCACGGCCGCGTAGTCGGCGAAGGACAGCTTGGAGTTGAGGTCGTTGTCGATGATCTCCTGGATCACCTCGGCGGCCTTGAGGGTGCCCTCGTCCTGGAAGTCCACCTTCCAGGAGTTGCCGTCGATGGAGTACCAGTGCGCCCCCGCCTGCATGGCGAGCACCTCCAGGGTGCTGGGGTCCTCACCGGCGTAGTTGGTGATCTTCACGCCGTGCTTCTTCAGCACCTTGCCCGCGGCGATGAAGTCGTCCCAGGTCGCGGGCGGCTTGATGCCGTACTTCTGGAAGATGTCCGTGCGGTAGATCGTGAAGTTGGGCGCCGAGCTGGTCGGAACCCCGTAGAGCTTGCCCTGCACCTGCGCTCCGGCCCAGGCGCCGGCGTTGAACTTGTCCTTGCTGGACTCGACGTACTTGCTGATGTCGGCGAGCGCCCCCTGGGAGACCCAGCTGGTGACGTACTCGGCGGTGTTCTGCACGAGACAGGGCGCGTTCTTGGCCTTCACCGCGTTGGTCAGCTGCTTCTGCATGGTCAGCTGGTCGGTCACCTTGGTGTACTTCAGCTGGATGTCCTTGTGGGAGGCGTTGAACGCCTTGACGACGGCATCCTGGCCGTTGGCCCAGCCCCAGAAGGGGAGTGTGACCGGGCCCGAGGACTTCGAGGACGAGTCGTCCCCGGAAGCGCCGCAGGCGGTGAGCAGACCTGTCAGCGCGAGTCCCGCGACAGCGGCGCGGGCGAACCTTCTCCGGGGGCTGAGGGAGTTCATCTGACCGTGATCCTTCGGAAGTAGGCGTCTCGGAAGAGGGACGGCGGCTCGGTACTGGCCAGGAACGGCGGCCGGAGAACATCGGCTCGCGGTTGCGGGGGGTTCGGCCAAGCGGAAGCTGTAGAAACCGGTTGCTGGGAAGGTAGGCCGAGGGATCGGCCCATATCAAGAGGTGTGCGGGAGATTTGTTACGGCGGGTGGTCCGGGAGGTGAGCGCCGGACAGGGGCGGGCGATCGCGGTGGCCATCGGATAAGCACAGGTCAACGGGGGTGTGAGGGGATCGCTCGGCGACGGCCGGGGCGCCGCGAAGGGCGCCCCATGCCCCGTAAAACCTCAGGAAACCGTTTACGAAAACAGCTCAGGCGCGGCGCTCGGGTGGCCGCACCGAGTCCCGTACGACGACATGGGTGCCCAGCACCAGATGCTCCCCGTCGCCGCCCTTGCGCCGCCCCGCCCCGACCTCACGCCGATCGGCCACGGCACGCAGCGCGACCCGTCCCATCTCCTCGTACGGCACGTGCACAGTGGTCAGTTGAGGCGTCAGCTGCGAGGCCAGCGGGATGTCGTCGTACCCCGTGATGGACACGTCCTGAGGCACCCTCAACCCCGCCGCGCGCAACGCCTGCAGCGCACCCGCGGCCACCACGTCCGTGCCGGCCAGCACCGCCGTGAACCGCAACCCGTCCCGCAGCGCCGACTCCACCGCCCGATACCCGTGGTCGTCGTCGTACGGCCCGTGCCGCACCGACCCCGGGTCGAACGGCACCCCGTACGTCTCGAAGGCCCGCTGCGCCGCCCGCAACCGCCCCTGGGCGGTGGTCAGTCCGGCGGGCCCCGGCAGCACCAGGATCTCCCGGTGCCCGGCCGACAGCAGATGGCTGGCCATGGCGTACGCCCCGGACTCGTTGTCGTAGTCGACCGTCGTGGCCGGTACGTCGCCCTCCAGCGGTGGCCTGCCCACCAGCACGAGATGCGAGCCGGCCGCGTCCAGGGAGCGGGCGAACCGCGCCATGCGCAGCTGGTACTCCTCGTAGTCGTAGGCACCGCCGAGCAGCACCACCGCGGCGACGCCCTGCTGCCGCATGAGGTTGACCAGGGCGAGCTCGCGCTCCGGGTCGTCGCCCGTCGTCCCCACCAGCGAGAGCCAGCCCCGCAGAGTGGCCGCGCCCTCGACTCCCTTCGCCACATGCGCGAAGGCCGCTCCGGTGATGTTGTTGATCAGGATCGCCACCGTCGGAGTGCCGCCGCCGGCCAGCGAGCGGGCGTGGGCGTTGGTGACGTAGTCCAGGTCCCGGACCACCTTCATCACCCGCCGGCGCAGCTCCTCGGAGACCGGGTAGTTGCCCGACAGCACCCGCGACACACTCGCCACGGACACGCCCGCGCGCTCCGCCACGTCCCGGATGGTCGCCCGTCCGGCGTCCACAGGCGCCTTGCGCTGACTCACCGTCGAGGCTCCTTCACCGTCGTGGACCGATCACCGGGGAGGCGGGCGGTGCGGCGCCTCTCGCCGGTGCGGAAACCGTATCCCATGGTTCCTCCAGGTTGGGGAGGGTGTGGCGGGGTGGATGTGAGGGGGTGCGGATCGGTGTTTCTGACCGGTTGGAGGTAGGGAACGCGGATGGCTACGGGGCATGCGGGGCGCCTCTCGTGTCTTCCGCCGGTCGGCTGCTTGCCGGAGGGGCCGTCCACGGGGGCTGAGGCGCCGAGCGGCTGCGGTGACGGGCGCCTTGAGAGTCGCGCGGCGGGGCGCCCTTTGCGGATGGTTGGGGAGCGGGGCATCGCTTCCTGCGGTCGGGAAGCAGGGCGCCGTTTGCGGCGGGCGGGAGGTGTGTGGCGGACCGGCGAAGGGCGAGGGCCGTACAAGGCCCAGGTTTCCCACGCGTCGGCCGGGAGTGAGCCGAAGGGGCGCGCCGGTGTCGAGAATCCGAACGCGCAAAGGCCCGAAGGGCTGAGCATGATCGGGTTCTCGACACCGGCATGAAGCGCCCCCGCAGGCGAACGACCCGAAATCACGCCACCCGAGCAAGATCCGCATGCCGCACCTCGTGCGCCAGCGCCACCCCCGCCACCAACCGCTCCAGCTCCTCCACCACGATCTGCCCCAACCGCTCCAGCTCGTTCCCCAGCGACCCCGCGATGTGCGGCGTCAGGAACACGTTGGGCAGCGTGTACAGCGGCGAGTCGGCGGGCAGCGGCTCCGGCTCGGTCACATCCAGTACGGCGTGCAGTCGCCCGGAGACGAGTTCGTCGGTCAGCGCCTCGTGGTCGATCAGCGCGCCCCGGGAGGTGTTGATGAGCACGCCTCCGTCCCTGATGAGGGCGAGGCGGCCCCGGTCGAGCATGTGATGGGTCTCGGGGATGTCGGGAGCGTGCAGGCTGACGATGTCGCTGTCGCGGAGCAGGTCCTCCAGGGGAAGGAGCTCGGCGCCCAGCGCGGCGGCTTCGGCGGGGTCGACGTAGGGGTCGTGCAGGAGGACCCGGAAGTCGTACGGCCGGAGCAGTTCGAGCAGGCGGCGGCCGACGCGTGAGGCGCCGATGACGCCGATCCGGCGGCCGACGTTGCCGATGGCCGCGGTCTCGGCCGGGGTGGGCTGGGCGTGGGTGGCGCGGAAGCGCTCGCGGTGGGTGAACGCGTCCTTGCCGGCCAGCAGGATCATGGCCAGCGTGTATTCGGCGACCGGCAGCGCGTTGCCCGTGACCGCGCTGGAGACGGTGGTCCCGTGCTTCCACAGGGCCTCGCCGACCAGGGAGCGGACGGAGCCCGCGGCGTGCAGGACCGCGCGCAGCCGGGGTGTCGCGGCCAGGGTGTCCGTATCGAGGTGGGGGCAGCCCCAGCCGGTGATCAGGACTTCGGCGTCGGCCAGCACGGGCGCGGCGGCGGGGTCGGTGAAGTCCCGTACGACGAGCGCGGGGTCGATCCGGGCCGTCCGCTGGAGCCGGGCCATCAGGGGCGCCGGGAAGAGCAGCGGGAGGTGCACCGGATCCATGGCGAACACGGCCCTGGGCAACTGGGCGCTGGGCATGACTCTCCTGAGGGCGTCGGAAACATTTTCTGAAAGCGTCTTCTACCGTAGATCTGGCGCCGAGGCGGGGTCAATCACCGGCACGGACCATGGTCCCGGGAAATCCTTCGACCGGAGTCGGGAGCAAATGCCCACGTCACGGCGGAGTTTGGAGGTCGGGCGGGTGATGCTCGCCGCATCTGCGCCTCATGTCGGGCCCCGTAACGTGTTTCCGAGAGGCACCTGTGCGCTGCGGCGGCAGGGCGCGCCGGGAACGCCGTCACAACCGGTTGCTGTCCCGACCGTGGCGACCGTCGAGAGTTTCCCGAGCGGGTCGGCCGCTCGTCCCGTATGTCGGCACCGCTGACGACGCGAGCCGCACCGGGCGAATAAGCCCAGGTTAGAGCGGTTTCAACACACCCCGTCGCGCCCCCGTCGCGCACCCTCGCCCCGCGAGCCGGTCGTCCGCGCCCCGTGTGCAGAGTTTTCGAAAGTCTGCGAAGCCCCTTGACGTGCCCCCTCGACCGGAAGAAGCTCTGCCCACTCGACCGCAGCAACCGGTTGCTACCTGTTACTGCGAGCCGGTCCAGCCCGTCGAGCCCGTCGAGCCCGTCGAGCCCAGCCCATCGAACCGATCGAGCCGCATTCCCCGAGCAGAAGGTGAGGCCTTCATGCGTTCGCATGTCGGTGCTCCTCCCAGTCGCCGCCGATCCCCCGCCCTGTCGGCGGGCGGCGCCGCGGCCGGGGCGGCGGAACTCAGCGGCTGCGCGATGCAGGTGGCGAGCGCGGTCGGCGGATCCGGCGAGACCGTCACGGTGATGGCCAAGGCCGACGACCTCTCCCCGGAGCTGATCAAGCAGGCCCAGAAGGACATCGGCGTCAAGATCAACACGGTGTTGTACAGCCCCAGCAAGCTGATCGCGATGATGACCAACGGCAACCCGCCCGACCTGGTGCGCGGCGTCGGCGCTGTGGACGCCCCGTACTTCGCGGCCCGGGGTGTGATGGAGGACCTGGACCCGTACTTCGCGCAGAGCAGTGTCCCCAAGCTCGACGACCTGGGAGGCCGCGATCGTCGACGGCTGCGGCTACGCCGCCATCTTCTAACGGATCTTCCTGCCGCAGTCCTGGCCGGTGCTCTCCGCGAGATTCGTGATCGCCTTCACCTGGACCCGGGGCGACTACGTCGCCCCGCAGCTGTTGCTGTCCACCGACCGCACCACCCTCGCGGTCGCCGTCATGTCCACCTACGTCACGTCGGCCGGCACCCCCGTCACCAACCTCCAGGCCATGGCCTCCGTGATGTACGTCGTGCCGATCCTGCTGATCTTCCTCGTCGCCCAGCGCGGCTTCGTCGCCGGGATGTCGACGACCGGACTCAAGTAACCCGCCTCCCCCCTCGCCCCTCGTTTTCCCCATCCCTCGCAAGGAGTTCTGGATGAACACGCCCCTGTCCCGCCGTACCGCCCTCCAGGCGGCGGGTGCCACCGTGCTCGCGGCCGGTCTGTCCGGCGGCCTGACGGCGACGGCGGCCCGCGCGGACGACAACAACGCAGCGCCCCAGCTGGTCACCTACCCACGCCCGGCGACCATGCCGACCAACACCAGCTTCAAGGTGCGGGTGCGCACCGCCCCCGACGGCGAGTGGCAGAACCTCGACATCTGGCGTCCGCAGCTGGAGGAGATCAACGCCACCACCGGCTCCGGCAAGGTCTACAACACGTCCATGGTGTACTTCGACTTCCGCGGCTCCGTCGAGCTGGAGATCACCTACCTCAAGGGCGGCACCACCAAGGCGCGGGTGAGACCGGACGCGCTCGGCATCACGCCCGAACTCCTCGGTGACACCCTGCGGTTCACCCTCGACGAGCCGCGTGACGTGGTCGTCCAGATCAACGACGAGATCTTCGACTGTCTGCACGTCATCACCAACCGCATCGACCCCGACCCGCCCTCGGCCGACGACCCGGACGTCATCTACTTCGGCCCGGGTGACCACACCGTCCCCGGCAACGTCCTCACCGTCCCCAGCGGCAAGACGGTGTACCTCGCGGGCGGCGCCGTCCTCAGGGCGCAGGTGTTCTTCAAGAACGTCGAGAAGGCAGCCCTCGTCGGCCACGGCATGATCACCGCCGGCCCCGGCGGCATCCTCTGCGAGGGCAGCAAGAACATCCGCGTCGAGGACGTCATCATCATGAACCCGAACGGCTACGCGGGCACGTTCGGCATGAGCGAGAACGTCCACGTCAAGAAGGCGCGTTCGTTCAGCTCGAAGGGCAACGGCGACGGTTTCGACGTCTTCTCCTCGACCGGGATCGTCTTCGACGGCTGCTTCATGCGCAACTCCGACGACTGCTTCGCCATCTACTGCCACCGCTGGGACTACTACGGCGACACCCGCGACATCACCATCCAGAACTGCACTCTGTGGGCCGACGTCGCCCACCCCATCAACGTGGGCACGCACGGCAACACCGACAACCCCGAAACGCTCGAGAACCTCGTCATCAGGAACATCGACGTCCTCGACCACCGCGAACCCCAGATGAACTACCAGGGCTGCATCGCCCTCAACCCCGGCGACTCCAACCTCATCAAGAACGTGCTGATCGAGGACGTACGGATCGAGGACTTCCGCTGGGGCCAGGTCATCTACATGAAGGTGATGTACAACCCGAAGTACAACACCTCGGTCGGCCGCGGCATCGAGGACGTCTACGTCAAGAACCTCACCTACACGGGCACGCACGCCAACCCGTCGCTCTTCCTCGGCTATGACGCCGACCACGCCATCAAGAACGTCACCTTCGAGAACCTGGTGATCAACGGCAAGGTCATCGCCGACTCGATGAAGAAGCCGACCTGGTACTACACCACCGACGCCGTCCAGTGGTTCTACAACGAGCACGTCCTCGACCTGAAGTTCCTCACCACCGCAGAGGCGGAGGCAGCAGCACAGTGAGCACCATCAGCCGCCGCGGCCTGCTGAAGTCGTCCACGGCGCTGCTGCTCGCCGCGGGCACGAACGCCCTGTTCGTGCCCGCGGCCCGGGCAGCGGAGACCACCGACGCCCCCTCCGGGTTCGCCTTCGCCCACCCCGGCCTCCTGCACAGCGCCGCCGACCTCGCCCGGATGAGGGCCGCGGTCGCCGCCAAGGAGTCACCGGTCTACGACGGCTACCTCGCGCTCGCCGCCCACAGCCGCTCGCAGAGCACGTACACCGTTCAGAACACCGGCCAGATCACGTCCTGGGGCCGTGGCCCCACCAACTTCCAGAACCAGGCCGTCGCCGACTCCGCGGCCGCCTACCAGAACGCCCTGCTCTGGGCCGTCACCGGCGACCGCGCGCACGCCGACAAGGCCCGCGACATCCTCAACGCCTGGTCGTCCTCCCTGACGATCATCACCGGCGCCGACGGCCCGCTCGGCGCGGGCCTGCAGGCCTTCAAGTTCGCCAACGCGGCCGAACTGCTGCGCCACACCGGCTACGACGGCTGGACGGACGCCGACATCGCCCGCTGCGAACGCTCCCTCCTCGACGTCTGGTATCCCGCCGTCTCCGGCTACATGCTCTACGCCAACGGCAACTGGGACCTGACGGCCATTCAGACCATCCTGGCCATCGGCGTGTTCTGCGAGGAGCGCACCCTCTTCGAGGACGCCCTGCGCTTCGCCGCCGACGGCGCGGGCAACGGCAGCGTTGCGCACCGCGTCGTCACCGACGCCGGCCAGGGCCAGGAGAGCGGCCGCGACCAGGGCCACGAACAGCTCGCCGTCGGCCTGCTGGGCGACGCCGCCCAGGTCGCGTGGAACCAGGGCGTCGACCTGTGGGCCTATGACGACAACCGCATTCTCGCCAACGCCGAGTACGCCGCCCGCTACAACCTCGGCGGCGACGTCCCCTTCACCCCCGACCTCGACCGCACCGGCAAGTACATCAAGAAGACCGTCTCGGCCACCGGACGCGGCACCCTGCCCCCGATCTACGAGATGTACTACGCCCACTACGCCGGCGTCCGCGGCCTCGACACCCCAGCCACCAAGGCCGCCGTCTTCCGCGGCACCGGCGGCGCCCGCGCCGTCGAGGGCAGCAACGACGACCTGCCCAGCTGGGGCACCTTCGCCTACGCCGGCGCCACAGCCCCCGAGCCCACCACACCCACACCCCCGGCCGGCGTCACCGCGTTGGGGGAGGACCGGGCCGTCACCGTCTCCTGGCTGCCCTCGGCCTGGGCCAAGGGCTACGGCGTCCAGCGTGCCACCGCCCCGGAGGGCCCGTACGAGACGATCGCCTCCGACGTCGACCAGCCGACCTACGTCGACCGGAGCGTTGGCGCCGGACGCACCTACTACTACACGGTCACCGCCGCCAACGCGACCGGCGTGAGCGCCAGTTCGGCCCTCGCGGTCACCACCGCCGGCCTCCCCGCCCCCTGGTCGACCCGTGACGTCGGCGACGTGAAGATCCCGGGTTCGGCCGTCTATGACGGGGAGCGGTTCGTGCTGGAGGCGTCCGGCACGGCCGACTCCTACCGCCTCGCGTACCTGCCCCTGCGTGGCGACGGCACGGTCACCGCCCGGATCGTGTGGCCGCTCAGCTCCCAGTACGCCAAGATCGGCGTCACCGTCCGCGCCTCCCTCGACCCGGACGCCGCGCACGCCTCGATGCTCATCCAGGGCCTGCCGCTGCACACCTGGAGCGGTGTGTGGACCGTACGCCCGCAGGCCGGGGCGGCCGTGTCCGCGACCGGCAGCACCCCCGTGCCGCCCAGCCAGCAACAGGCGATCAGCACCAGCGCCTCCTTCCCCATCTCCAACCTAGGCGCGCTGCCCGAGTCGGCGACGCCGCTTGAGGCGCCGTACGTCGAGGGCGCGGGGGACGGATACCGGCTGCGGGCGCCTTACTGGGTGCGGGTGAAGCGGGAGGGGCGGCGCCTCACCGGCTCGATCTCCGCCGACGGAAGGCAGTGGACGGTCGTCGGTACGACCGACGTCGACGACATGCCGCACACCGTGTACGCCGGGCTCGCCCTCACCTCCTGCCTCGGCGTCGACGAGGACTACGCCGAGACCGGCACCGGTGCCTTCGACAACGTCAGCGTCACCTCGCCCGACGGCGACGTCTGGCGCGTCCCGCCCCCCACCCGCACCGCCACCGACCTCCAGGCCACCCCCGGCGCCGACGGCATCGGGCTGTCCTGGACCGACCCGGACCTCTCGGCCCGCTACACCGTGCTCAGGTCCACCCGCGCCCACGGCTCCTACGAGAGCATCGCCACCGGCATCGGCCCGGTCGGCTTCGGCACCCGCATCCGCTACGCCGACGCCACCGGCACACCCGGGACGACGTACCACTACGTCGTGGCGAAGACGAACTGCGCGGGCTGCGGCCCGCGTTCGAGCTCGGCGCACGCCGTCCTGCCGACCGTCACCGCCGCCCCCACGCAGCCGACGGTCGCCAAGAACACCCCCCTGCCCGCCCCCTGGACCCACGGCGACCTCGGAGACGTGGTCCTCGACCGGAGCGCGTACGGCACGCTCGGCGTCGTCGCCGTCCTCACCCCCGGCGACGCGGCCCACGCCGACGGCACGTTCACCGTGCAGGGCGCCGGGACCGACCTCAACGTCAACTCCCAGGGCATGACGGGCCATTTCGTACGGCATCCCATTACCGGCGACTGCGAGATCACCGCCCGTCTGGTCTCCCGCAGCGGCGCCACCGCCGACCGGGTCGGAGTGCTGATGGCGAAGTCGCTGTCGCCGTTCGACCAGGCGGCCGGGGTGATCGTCACCGGCGGGACCACCGCACAGCTCATGCTGCGGCCCACAGTGGCCGGAGCCTCCGCCTTCACGGGGACGAAGGCGGTCCAACTGCCCCTGCTGCTGCGGCTGAAGCGCACCGGGACCGCCTTCGCCGCAGCCGTCTCCACCGACGACGGCGCCACCTGGACCCCCCTCGCCGAGGGCTCGGTCCCGCTGTTCGGTGACGCCCCCTACCACGTGGGCCTGGTGGTCTGCTCCCGCAACCAACAGGCCCTCTGCACCTCAGAGTTCGACGAGGTGAGCATTGCCACAACCTGATCCCCCCACGGATTGGAGTGCACCACCATGAGCCGCACTTCCCCCCACGAGCACCCCCAGCACACCCCGATGAGCCGCCGCGGTCTGCTCAGGACCGCCGGCGGTCTCACCGCCGCCGTCGCCCTCGGCGCCGGGTCCGCCGCCGTCACCCCAGCGGATGCGGCCCCCGGGACCTGGACCCACCCCGGCATGCTGCACAACTGGGGCGACATCAACCGGGCCAAGGTCAGGGTCGCCGCGGGCGACGACCCCTGGCTGTCCGGCTGGAACAAGCTGACCGCCAACTCCCACTCCCAGTCCACCTGGACGCCCCGCGCGACCGCGACGATCATCCGCGGCGGCACCGGGGAGAACTACAGCCTCCTCTACAACGACATCGCCGCCGCCTATCAGAACGCCCTGCGCTGGCAGGTCGGCGGCACCGAGGCCAACGCGCGGTGCGCCGCGAACATCCTCAACGCATGGTCGTCGACCCTGACCACGGTCACCGGAAACGCGGACCGGTTCCTCGCCGCCGGCATCTACGGCTGGCAGTTCGCCAACGCAGCCGAACTCATGCGCGACTACAGCGGGTTCGACCTCGCCCGCTTCCAGGAGATGATGGTCAAGGTCTTCTACCCCCTCAACAACCAGTTCCTCACCGGCCACAACGACGCCTGCATCACCAACTACTGGGCCAACTGGGACCTCTGCAACATGGCCTCCGTCCTGGCCATCGGCATCCTCAACCAGGACGGCGCCAAGTACGACCAGGCCGTCACCTACTTCAAGTCCGGCGCGGGCAACGGCTCCATCCAGCACGCGGTGCCGTTCCTCTACAGCAACGTCGACGGCTACGACCTCGGCCAGTGGCAGGAGTCGGGCCGCGACCAGGGTCACACCGTCATGGGCATGGGCCAGATGGGCGCGATCTGCGAGATGGCCTGGAACCAGGGCGAGGATCTGTACTCCTACGACAGCCGACGCTTCATGAAGGGCGCCCAGTACGTCGCGAAGTACAACCTCGGCAACGACGTCCCCTACACCACCTACACCTGGGGCACCGGCCAGAGCTGCGCCCAGAGCTCACAGACCGTCATCTCCTCCGCCTCCCGCGGTCAGGTCCGTCCGGTGTGGGCGATGCTCCACTACCACTACAACCGGCGCGTCGGCCTGGACGACAAGTACATTTCCCAGATGTGCTTCTCCGTCGCCCCCGAGGGCGGCGGCGGGGACTACGGCTCCACCAGCGGCGGCTTCGACCAGCTGGGTTTCGGCACCCTGATGTACGCCAAATAGCCCTCCTACAGGCTCGTGCACCGGAATACCTTGCGTCATGGTGGTGCTCTGGTGTTACCGGTGCACGAGTGCGGCGAAGGGCTGGTGGGCGTATGACGGCAGACCGGGCGAACCCCGTGGTCACCACGCCCCACGGGGCGGTACGCGGCCGACACGAGCACGGGATCGCGGTGTTCCGCGGCATCCCCTACGCCGCCCCGCCCTTCGGCCCCCGCCGCTTCCTGCCCCCCGAGCCGCCCGAACCCTGGGACGGTGTGCGGGACGCGGGAACCTTCGGGCCGACGCCACCGAAACCGCCGTACTCGGAGGCGTTCGCGCAGTACCTGTCCGACCCGGTGGTGCCCGGGGACGACTGCCTCAATCTGAACGTATGGACACCGGAGCCGGGCCACGGGGCCCGGCTCCCGGTCCTGGTGTGGCTGCACGGCGGTGCCCTGACCCGGGGCTCCTCGGCCGTACCGGTCTACGACGGGTACCCCTTCGCGCGCGACGGGATCGTCTTCGTCTCGGTGAACTACCGGCTGGGCGTCGAGGGCTACGGGCTGTTCCCGGACGCCCCCGCCAACCCCGGCCTGCGCGACCAGCTCGCCGCCCTGCGCTGGGTCCACGACTCCATCGCGGCCTTCGGCGGCGACCCCGACCGGGTCACCCTGTGCGGCCAGTCGGCCGGCGCCATCAGCGTCGGTGCCCTGATCGCCGCCCCGCAGGCGCAGGGACTGTTCCGGCGGGCCGTGCTGCAGAGCGGGCCGCCCGAGGCGAGCGACCGGGACAAAGTACGGCGCATGGTGCGCAGGATGGCGGCCCGGCTGAAGGTCCCCGCCACCGCCGAGGCCTTCGCCGCCGTCGACCGCGACCTGCTGCTGCGCGCCCAGGCCGAGGTGGGCCGCCTCAGCAGTCCCGTCCTCGGCGGGCCCGCCTTCGGCATCGTGGTCGACGGCGACATGGTGCCCCGCGACCCGCTGGAGGCCCTCGTCGCCGGGGACGTGGCCCAGGACGTCGACCTGATGATGGGCTGGACCCGCGACGAGTACCGGCTGTGGCTGGTCCCGGGCGGCCTCCTGGAGCGTGTCGACCGGCTCGGCGCGGTGGCCCTGGCCGGCGCCATGGCCCGCTGCCACTGCGGCCACGAGGTGGTCCGCGGCTACCGCACCCTGCACCCGGAGGCGGGCACCGCGGAGGTCGTCGGCCAGATGGTCACCGACCACCTGCTGCGCCTGCCGCTGCACCGCCTGGCCGACGCCCGGCCCGGATCCTCGTACGTCTACGAGTTCGTCTGGCCCTCGCTGCTGCCCGGCCTCGGCGCCTGCCACGCCCTGGAGCTCGGCTTCGTCTTCGACACCGGTGACGTGCCCGAGTCCGCGAAGCTGGCCGGCGAGGACGCCCCGCAGCAGCTCGCGGACGCCATGCACGGCGCGTGGGTGCGGTTCGTCGCCGAGGGGGACCCGGGGTGGGAGCCGTGGGACGTCTCGCATCCGGTGCGGGTCTTCGGCGACGGTGGTCCGGATACGGTGGACGATCCGCATACCGTATACGGTCTGCGGGATCCCGAACTGGTGCTGTGGGCGGCGGCCGACGCCACCCGCGCCCTCACGTCTGAGGAACCCACACCCGCATCGGCCCCGGCCGACGGTTCGCCCACACGCAGTACGGAACTGCGGTCAGTGGTACGGCGGCTCCGTCGCTCCGGCACCGTCCGTCGGCAGTGATCACACTCACCCCGCCCAGTAGCTCGGGCGCGGGCGTGACCGTCAGATGCCCGCCGTCCGGCAGGGTCAGATCGGCGAAGCGGGTGCCGGGCTCCTGGTCGACGCCCTCCAGGCAGTACACGAGCGGCCCCCGCTCGATCGCGACACAGCCGCGGACGGCGTCCACGCGGGGGTCGGGGCGGGTCAGCCGGGCACCCAGGTCCAGGTCGAGGATGAGCGTGTCGCCGGGGCGCCAGCGGCGGCGCAGGCGCAGCCACCCCGGGCTGGTCTCGGCGGGCGGGTCCCCGTCCGGGGCGGCCGCGGTGAAGGCGGTGCACCAGGACGGGATGCGCAGACTGAGCGTCCAGTCACGGTCCTTGGGTGCCTCCTCCACCGTGACCGCGATCCGCCCGTCCCACGGGTAGTCCGTCACCACGCGCACCCGGCCGCCGCCCGCCGCGTACCCGCCGGTCGCGTACTGGTGGAGTTGCAGCCCCTCCTCGTCACCGCTCGCCAGATAGTGGGGGAGCGACGCGAGCAGCCGCATCACGTTCGGCGGACAGCACGCGCAGCGGAACCACGACGTGCGGCGGGCCCCCTGGTCGGCCTCGCCCACATCCTCGTACTCCTCCCGCACCTGCAGCGGGTTGACGTACAGCCAGCTGTCGCCGTCCAGGCCGACGCCGGACAGGAAGCCGTTGTAGAGGGTGCGTTCGACGAGGTCGGAGTACTTCGCCTCGCCGGTCAGCAGCGCCATCCGCCACGACCACTGGATGGAGGCGATCGCCGCGCAGGTCTCCGCGTACGCCCGGTCCGGAGGCAGCTCGTACGCCTCCCCGAACGACTCGCCCTCGTGCCGGGCGCCGACACCGCCGGTGAGATACGTCTTCGCGGACACCATGGCGTCCCACAGCCGCTCGGAGGCGGCACGCAGCTCCGAGTCCCCCGTCTCGGCGGCCAGATCCGCCACGCCGGCCAGCAGGTACAGCTGCCGCACGGCGTGACCGGTGACCGACGTGGCGGCGCGCACCGAGGTGTGGTCCTGCCAATAGGCGTGCCCCGGGCGGGGGTCGGCATCGGCG
Organism: Streptomyces sp. NPDC043427; assembly: GCF_056436655.1. Classification (NCBI taxonomy): domain Bacteria; kingdom Bacillati; phylum Actinomycetota; class Actinomycetes; order Kitasatosporales; family Streptomycetaceae; genus Streptomyces; species Streptomyces sp. NPDC043427. Next base: position 229,482 of record NZ_JBWKCC010000011.1, read on the forward strand.
TTGAGGAGACCGTGGCCGCGCCGGCCGACGAAGTACGCGGCGAGGTCGAGCCAGCGGCGCTCCTCGGTCTCCCGGTACAGCTCCACCAGCGCGGTCTCGATCCCGGGGTGACCGCATACTCCATCGACCGTCCCGCCCGGGCCGAAGGTCGCGTCGATGTGTTCGGCGAACCGCATGGCTACCGCGAGGAGTTCGGGCCGCCCGGTCGCCCGGTGGTGCGCGACCGCGGCCTGAACCAGATGGCCCGCACAGTACAACTCGTGTCCCCAGGCCAGGTCGTGCCAGCGCCGGTCGGGGCGGGCGACCTGGAAGTAGGTCTGGAGGTAGCCGTCCGGTCGCTGGGCCGCGGCGAGGAGGGTGGTCAACGCATCGACGCGGGCGGCCAGTTCGGCCAGCCCGGGCTCCTCCGCGAGCTGCCAGGACGCCGCCTCCAGCCACTTGTGCACGTCGGAGTCCTGGAAGGGGAAGTCACCGCTGTAGGTTCCGTCGCCGACAGCGGCGGCCCGCAGGTTCGCGAGGTTGCCGGCCTGCTCCAGTCTCTCGGGGCCCTGCGGGATGCTCACCTCGGCGTTGATCCGCCGCCGCTCCGCCCAGAACCCGCCGGTGATGTGCGCGTCGGTCGCGGGGTGCAGGGCGGTGCGGGCGTGGCGGGTGGGACGGATCGGGCCGGAGGTCATGGGGGCGCACTTCCGTAGAAACCGGTTGCTTTCCTGGTCGAGGATAGGAACGCGCCGCGACACGGGGCAAGATCCCGTACGAGGGAGGTACGGGCGCGCGGTGGCTCGGGCCCGGCTCGTGAACCTGAGGTAGTGGGGCGACGGTGAGTGGACCCACCTCAGGGGCGCGGGGAACTGCGCGACCAGCCACCGACGAGCCGCACCCGGCACACGACAGCACGCGTCACGGCGCCTTGTTCAGACCGCCGCAACAGAGTTCCGCACCACCACGTGCGTGCCCAAAAGCAGGTGTTCCGGCGGGGCGTCCGCGCTTCTGCCCAGCGCCGAGCGGACGGCGAGGCGGCCCAACTCCTCGTAGGGGACGTGGACGGTGGTGAGGGCGGGGTACAGGTCGCGGGCGAAGGGAATGTCGTCGTAGCCCGCCAGGGACACATCACCCGGCACGTCCAGGCCCGCCTCGCGCAGGGCGGCGAGCGCGCCCGCGGCGACCATGTCGGTGGCGGCGACGACCGCCGTGAACTCCGGCCCCTCCTGCAGGGCTCGGCGCATCAGACGGTGGCCCGCGTCCCGGGTGAAGTCGCCGTGCAGCAGCAGGGCCGGGTCGGGCTCCAGGCCGCGGGCGCGGTGGGCGGCGAGGTAGCCGCGCTCCCGGCCCTGCGCCGTGGTGTGGTCCGCCTTCCCGCCGAGGAACAGGACGCGCCGGTGTCCCTGGGCGAGGACGTGGGCGACAAGGGCGTACGCGCCGCCCTCGTTGTCGTACTCGATGACCGTCACCGGCGCCCCCGGGCCCAGCGGCGGACGGCCGCACAGCACCAGGCGGGAGCCGACCGCCGCGAGTGAGTCGGCGATACGGCGCGTGCGGTCGCGGTACTCCGGCGTGTCGGCGGTGCCGCCGACCAGGATCACGGCCGCGGCCCGCTGGGCCCGCATCATCTCGACGAACTCCAGTTCGTGCCGGACGTCGCCCTCCGTGCTGCACACCAGGCTCAGATGGCCGAGCCGGTGCGCCTCCCGCTCCACGCCGTGCGCCATGTGCGCGAACGACGGGCCGGTGATGTCCTCCAGGACGAACGCGAGCGTCGGTGTCCCCACGCCCGCTATCGCCTTGGCGCGCGCGTCGGCGACGTAGTCCAACTCCCGCACCGCGTGCATCACGCTCGTCCGGGTCGCCGAACTCACCGGGTACACCCCGCCGAGCACCCGCGACACCGTCGACGCCGACACACCCGCCCGGGCGGCCACGTCCCGGATGGTGCTGCGCCCCGTGTCCCCGTTCTTCCTGGTCATTCCCCCCGGCCCCTCTCCCCGTGGGAACAACGGCCGCCCAGGGCAACCGGTTCCCGCTGCGGAGGCTAGCAGTGGGGGAGGGGAAGCGGCATGGGTTACGTGGGCGTCGGGGCCGCCATCGCCGGCGGTCAGGGCAGTGCGTCCCTCAACCCGCCGCCGGCGCCAGCGTCCGCGCGATCGCCCCGATCGCCTCCGGGCCCACCCGGCAGCAGCCGCCGATCAGGCGTGCCCCGGCAGCATGCCAGCCCTGGACCTGCTCGGCGGTGAAGGTGGAGCGGCCCTGCCAGACACGGGCCTCGGCGTCCCAGGCCTCGCCACTGTTCGGGTAGACCACGACCGGCTTCCCGGTCACCCGCGCGGCGATCGCGGCGGCGCCGTCCACGTCCTCGGGGGCGCAGCAGTTCACGCCGACCGCGATCACCTCGTCGGCGTCGGCGGCCAGGGCGAAGGCCTCCTCCAGCGGCTGCCCCGCGCGTGTGCGGTCGCCGGACACGGTGTACGTCAGCCAGGCCGGCACCCCGAGACCACGCGCCGCCCGCAGCAGCGCCCGGGCCTCGTCGGCGTCGGGGACCGTCTCCAGGGCCAGCACGTCCGGACGCGCGGCGGCCAGAACCTCCAGGCGGGGCCGGTGGAAGCGCTCCAGCTCGTCGACCCCGAGCCCGTAGCGGCCCCGGTACTCGGAGCCGTCGGCCAGCATCGCCCCGTACGGGCCGACCGACGCGGCCACCCACAGCGGACGCGCCACACCCTTGGCGTGGGCCTGCGCGGCCGCCTCGCGGGCCAGCTCCACGCTCAGCCCGAGCAGGCGGGTCGCCTCCTCGCGGTCGATGCCGCGCCGCGCGAAGCCCTCGAAGGTGGCCTGGTAGCTGGAGGTGATCGCCACGTTCGCGCCCGCCTCGTAGTAGGCGAGGTGCGCCTCGGTGATCGCCTCGGGCCGCTCGGCGAGGAGCCGCGCGGACCACAGCGCGTCGCTCAGGTCGTGCCCGGCGGACTCGAGCTGGTTGGACATGCCGCCGTCGAGGACGACGGTGCCCGCGGCGAGTGCTTCCGCGAGGGACGGCGAGGCGGGCTGGGCGGCGGAGGAAGGGGTCTCGCTGGTCATGTCACGACGCTAGTCGAACGGCCGGACGACAGCCGCATGTGTCCAGTACATGAACAGATCGCCCACGATGTGGGATGCCGGGTTACGATCACGCCCTCCCCGCCCCCCTCCCCGCCCCCCTTCACCCGTCCTTCCTCCCCCCGGACCGCCAGGAACCGCCATGACTGCCCCCACCCCCACCGAAGCCACGGACCCGACGGAACCCGAGGGCAAGCCGCTCCCCACGCGTCGCCGCACCTTCGGCCTGGCCGCCGCCACCGCCCTCGTCATGGGCAACATCATCGGCGGCGGCATCTTCGCGCTGCCCGCCGCCGTCGCCCCGTACGGCACGCTCAGCCTGCTCGCCTTCGTCGTCCTCTCGGTCGCCGCCGTACTGCTCGCCCTGCTCTTCGGCAAGCTCGCCCGCCGCAGCCCGGTCACGGGCGGCCTGTACGTCTACCCGCGCGACGCGTTCGGCCCGTTCGCCGGATTCCTCTCGGCCTGGTCGTACTGGACGATGTGCTGGGTCAGCATCGCCGCGCTCGCCGTCGCGGTCGTCGGCTACGTCGACGTCCTCATACCGCTGCACGGCAACCACGCCCTCGAAGGGATCGTCGCGCTCGCCGCGCTGTGGCTGCCGGCCGCCGCGAACTTCGCGGGCACCCGCTGGGTCGGCGCGGTGCAGATCGTCTCCACGGTGCTGAAGTTCGTCCCCCTGCTGCTGGTCGCCACCGTCGGCCTGTTCTTCGTCGACGCCGACAACTACGGCCCGTTCAACGCCACCGGCGACAGCGTCCCCGGCGCCCTCGCCGCCTCCGCCGCGCTGCTTCTCTACAGCTTCCTCGGTGTCGAATCGGCCGCGGTCAGCGCGGGTGAGGTCGACGACCCCGAGCGCACGGTGGGCCGCGCGAGCGTCCTCGGCACGCTGGCCTCCGCCCTCGTCTACATCCTCGGCACCGTCGCCGTCTTCGGCCTCGTCCCGCACGACAAGCTGGTCGACTCCGGCGCGCCCTTCGCCGACGCGGTCAACACGATCACCGGCGGCTCCTGGGGCGGCACGGCGATCGCGCTGGTCGCCGTCGCCTCCATCACCGGCTGCCTCAACGGCTGGATCCTGCTGGCCGCGCAGATGCCGTACGCCGCCGCCCGCGACGGACTCTTCCCGGCGCCCTTCGCCAAGGTCAACAAGGGCGGGGTGCCCGGCTTCGGCGTGTGGGCCGTCGCGATCCTCGGCACGGCTCTCATCGGCCTCAACTACACCGCGGGTCCGGACACCACGTTCCGCGTCCTGGTCCTCATCACCACCTTCACCGGCTGCGTGCCGTACCTCCTGTCGGCGGCGGCCCAGCTCTACTGGCTCGCGAAGGGCACCCGCGAGCAGGTCCGCCCCGCCGGTCTCGTCCGCGACCTCATCGTTGCCGCCCTCTCGTTCGCCTTCTCCTTCTGGCTGATCGCGGGCGCCGGCTACGCGGCCGTGTACCAGGGCGTGCTGTTCCTGTTCGCGGGGATTCCGGTGTACGTGTGGCTGCGCGGGCGTGCGGAGACGGCTCAGGCGGCCTGAGGGGCCCTTGCGCCATGCCCGCCCGGGGCGCGCGGCCTGGCAGCGCGCCGCGTTGCCGAAAAGCCCGAGTAGCTCCTCACCCACTCTCGGCTGCGCTCGAGCCGGGGCCCCTGATCTAGGGCCTCTCGTTTGGATCATGCCGGGCTCGCGGGCCCCGGCACCGCGCCTCGCCGCGTTGTCGTCGGTCGGCAGGGCTCCGCCCTGCCGCCCTCCTCCGCCTTGCGACGCACGGCACCGGACCCCGCTCCCTGATCCGGCCTGATCCAAACGAAAGACCCTAGGGCTCTCCGGCCCATCCAGGGCTCTCCGGCGCCTTGCGACGCACGGCACCAGACCACGCGACCTCATCGGGCGTTCATAGTGCGAGGGCCCCTGAGGCCCGCCGTCGCCATCGCCGTCGTGGGGAGCCACCCGGGATCAGTCCAATGGGGCCGAGAACATCTCCCCCAGCTTGCCGATGCCCTGAATCCAGCCTTCCTCGTGAAGAGCCCGCCGCCGCTCCGTGACGAAGTCGCCCTGGTCGACGACCAACTCGGCCCGAGCGATGTCGGTGTCCTGGATCGACACCGTCACCACCGTCTCCTGGTCCTCGGGGTCGGGATCCTCCCAGCGGAAGGTGTACGACAGATGGAGCGGGGGATCGACGTCGATGTACTCGCCCACCAGGTAGAACAGCTCGCCTTCCGGGGGCTGCATCGCGATCCGGTAGCTGCCGCCCGGCCTCAGGTCGATCTCCACCTTCGGGACGCTGAATCCGTCGGGGCCCCACCACCGGGCCAGTACCCGCGGTACGGTCAGCGCCTCGAACACGGCTGGGGACAGTGCATCCAGCTCGCTCCGCACATGCACTCTCAGCTCGCCGTCGTGTGTCATCACGCACCACCTCCTACCGAGGGTGCCTGGAGTGACCACCATGCCCAGCTTACGTTTCTCGGCCGTAGATCACGATCTCACCGACCAGGGCAGGACCCCGCGTCTGCGGCATGATCCAAGCGACAGGTCCTAGCCTTGCGGAATGCTGCCTGACACCGATGTCGCGTACGCCGAAGTCAAGGAAATGCTCGGGCCGTTCAGCGGGCCGGCCCGCTTCGAGCCCCTCACCCACAACCCCAGGAACGGGGTCACGCGCGGGGTGTGGAGGGCCCGCGCCGGAGACCGGTCCGCCGTACTGAAGGTGCTCACCCGCACCAAGGAGACCGACGGCCGCTGGGCGGCCTCGGACGACCCGCGGCACTGGAACCACTGGCGGCGCGAGGCCCACGTCTACGAGTCCGGGCTCGCCCAGACCTGGCAGCGGTACGGCGTCCGCGCGCCCCGGCTGCTCGCCTGTGTCGAACGGGCCGACGGGGACGTGGCGTTGTGGCTGGAGGACGTGCAGGGCGAGTCCGCGACGCGGTGGACGATCGACCGGCACGTCGAGCACGCCGGTCGGCTGGGCGCGGCGCAGGGCGCTGTCGGCGAGGTGGACCGGCCGTGGCTGAGCCACCGCTTCCTGCGCGAGTACGTCAGCGTCAACGTCCTCGGCGAGGATCTCCTGGACGACGACGAGGCCTGGCAACAGCCCCTGGTCCGCGACCACTTCCCGCCCGGCCTGCGCCGGGACATGGTCCGCCTCCACCACGACCGCGAGTGGTTCCTCCAGGTCATGGAGACCCTGCCACGCGCCTTCTGCCACCTCGACATGTGGCCCGCGAACGTCCGCTGCGACGGCCCGGATTCCGTCGCCCTCGACTGGGCGTTCGCCGGGGACGGCGCCCTCGGCGAGGACCTCGGCAACCACCTCCCCGACTCCGTCTTCGACCTGTTCCTCCCGGCCGCCCATCTGCCCGTGTACGCGGCGAAGGCCTACGACGCCTACCTGCAGGGCCTGCGCAGCACCGACTGGCACGGCGACGAGCGTCTCGTACGGCTCGCGGTCTGCGCCAGTGCCGTCAAGTACGACTGGCTCACGGCGTTGATGCTGGCCCGCGCGGGCGAGGAACAACTCGACTACGGAGGCACCCGCACGGTGTCTGCCGAACTCCGTTACCGGGAGCGGGGGCTGGTGCTCGCCTTCCTGGCGGACTGGGCGCGGGAGGCCCGCACCCTGGCCCCACTCCTCGGGTTCCCGCAGGCGCCGAGCGGGCGTCCGTAGACCTGCCCCGGTCAGTCGGCGCCGGGGCGGTCACGCCCGGGTGCAGGTGTGGATGGTCATGCCGCTCGCCTCCATGTGGCGAATGCGCAGGACGCCGCTCTTCTTGGTGTAGTTGACGTCGAGCTGCTGCCCGGAGTCGGTGTCCGGGAATCCGGGCGGCTGCCAGGGCAGCAGCAGGGACACCGAGTCACCGACCGTCGCCGGCACGTTGTCGGCAGCCCGTCGGTCAGTTCGTCGGAGCTGTCGCCGCCCAGGTGCTCGGGGACGCGCAGTGCCAGCCGGCCGGCCCGGAGCGCCCAGGTGCCCTTCTGGGTCTTCCCGCCCCCGAAGTCCAGCGTCCACACTCCGTCGTCGATCACCGCGGAGTACGAGACGGTCTTCCCGCCAGTCGTCTCCGAGGTGATCTTCCACGAGCCGCGCACGAAGGCCGCGAGGGCCCTGCCGGCCACACCTGTGGTCGGCGAGGGGCTCTTTCCACCCCCTCCGTCTCCGCCCGTCCCGTCGCCGCGGTTCGTCTTGTCGCTGCCCTTGCACGCCGCGAGCAGGGAGGCCCCGACACCGACGGCGAGGTAGCGCAGGGTGGTACGGCGGCCCACCACTCGGGACGCCGCCCGCACCGTGTCCACACTCATGTCTCCCCCGTTCATGCCAAGTTGTCGATCAATCGCAGGCTACAGCGGACGGTTGGCCACCCGCCGGGGCGGCCAGGGGAGCACACTCCCTGCGTCGGCCCTTCACCGGGCGTGGCTACCGATGCGCCGCATGCCGCCCACCCCTGCGCCGCCGCTTCGTCATCGGCAGCATCAGCCCGAGCAAAAAGCCCACCGCCAGCACGTACGGCCACCACCCCAGCCCACTGCTCGCGGTGTTCTCCGTACCCGTCCCGGCCGCCGCGGCACCGGCAGGTGCCGCCTTGCCGCGAGCGGATGGCGTCGGGCTCCCCGACACTGCCGTGAGGACCACGTCGTTCCCGTCCCCACCCCGGTAGCTGATCCGGTAGACCGTGTCGCCCAGCTTCACCGCACCACCCTCACGCAGCCCGCTGAACGCCCCGCTGGTCTTCGCGGAACCGGTGTGGTCCAGTACGCGGATCTCGCGCGCAGTCGTGGTCCCCGCGGCGGACAGGTCGAGCTCCCCGGCCAGCCGGACCTTTCCGGACACCTTCAACGGCTTGTCGCGCAGGACCAGTTGACCCTTGCCGCGCTGCGTGTAGTCACCTGCCACCGCGAGCCCCCCGGCGACCACGCCCTCGTTGGTCACCGCTCCCTTCACTGTGCCCTTGCCGGTGAGCGTGGCAGCCACCCGCAGCCCCGCGGTGCCGGCATCCAGCGTCGCGTCCGTCGAGGTGAGCCGGATGGCCTTGCTGTGGGAGAGGGTCGCCCCGTCCCGCAGGGCCAGCGTGCCCTTCTTGACCGTCGTCGTCCCCGTGTAGGTCACCGCGCTCCCCGACAGGGTCGCCGACGCGGCCCCGGACTGGGTGAGCGACCCGCTGCCGCTGATCCGGGACAGGGTCAGCGACTTGCGGGTGTTGTTCAGCACGAGCGAGCCGTTGTCGACCACCTTGTAGAGGTCGCCCTTGGTGTAGAGGCCGCCGTCGCCACCTGACGTGCCGGAGCCCAGCCGCAGCACGGCGCCCTTCTCGACGGTCGTCGAGCCGTCGTAGTACTGGACGGCGGCGAAGGTGACGTCGTTGCCCTTCGTCCCCTTGATGACGATGTCCCCGGCGCCGGGCGCGGAGAGCGTGTCGTGGAACCTGCCGCCGCCGATGGGGGCGCCCAGCGTCACCGGGCCGTTGTAGTCGAACGTGAGCAGTGAACGGGAGCGGGCCGCCAGCAGGTTGATGTAGACGGTCTCGGCGGTCCCCGGCATGAAGATCTTGTTCGTCGTCCCGTCGCCCCACTGGACGTTCGCGCCTTTGATGTTGGTGCCGCGCTTGTTCACGTTCTTCCGCGCGGGCGTCCAGTTCAGGGCCGGATCACTGAGCGAGGGGTTGGTGTCGCCGCCCTGGTTCGACCAGCTGTACTGGCCCGTGAGGATCACCTTGCTGCCCGGCCGGGACTGGACGTTGATGTCGCTGCCGTACTCGCGCTGGTAGAAGTCCATCCGCTGGGTGACGGTCTGGCCCAGCGGGGTGTCCACGGTCCAGGTGCCCTGGTTGAGGACCTTGCGCACGTTCGGCAGTGAGGTGGCGTACTCCGGCCGTCCGGTGTTCACCTGCGTGCCGTTGTCGATCACCCCGGAGAAGGGGTGGGTGCCCGAGAGATCCCAGGTGCCCCAGAGGAAGCGCGGCTGGGTGATCAGCCCGGAGCCGCTGACGGTGCCCAGGTTGTAGGCGCTCGTCAGGGACAGTCGCAGGGTGCCGTCGACCCGGATGTTGTCCTGGTTGAGCCGGAACGCCGGGGTGTTGTACGGGAAGTGGCCGATCAGCCCGGTGGTGCCGCCGTTCCCGTACTGGAGTGTGGCGCCCTTCTCCACGGTGACGGCCGGCGGGTCCGGGCGGGACACGGTGACGTACGGGTGGTTGCCTCCCGGTGTCCTCACCACCTGCCGCTGCCGGGACTTCGGCAGCGTGAAGTCGCTGTCCTTGGTGAGGATCAGCGTCCCGCTGCCGCGCACGGTCAGCGTGCCCTCGCCGCGCAGGACGCCGTCGTACGTCGTCGTCCCCGCGGGGACGGTGACCACGGTGTCGCCGGTGAGGGTCACGTCCCGGTCCGCGAGCACATCGGCGGTGACGTCCCGCGAGCCCGCGGCCACGGCCGGGGGAGCCGTGGTCAGGAGGGCGGCGACTGCCGCGAGGGCGCCGGCTGCCGTTGCTGTGGTGTGGATATGGCTGCGCACACCGGTGGAGACGCGGCAGGGCCAGTGGCGATAACAGAAAGTTGGCCCCGAACCGGGTTTCGAAAGGGCTTTCCCTTTCGTCTCGTCCGACCCGTTGACCTGGCTGTAACGCGCCCTTACCTTTTCGGCGTTCGGAATGACAGAACTTGTGCGGTATGCCGAACGTTTCTGTTTTCTTTTGTGTCACCTGTGTCCCCCTACTTCGAGAGGCAGTGCACATGAACCGAAGACTGCTGATGAAGGGCGCCCTGGCGGCCGGCGCGCTCACCGCTGTGCCCACCCTGGCGCAGGCCGCGAGTTCCCCGGCGGGCGCGGGTGCGGCCGCCCCGTACGTCAACCCGCTGGTCCGCAACCGAGCCGACCCCCACATCCACCGTCACACCGACCGCCGTTACTACTTCACGGCCACCGCCCCCGAATACGACCGGATCATCCTGCGCCGCTCCCGCACCCTGCGCGGACTCGCGACCGCCGACGAGGCCGTCATCTGGCGCAAGCACGCCACCGGTGTCATGGGCGCCCACATCTGGGCGCCGGAGATCCACCACATCGACGGCAAGTGGTACGTCTACTTCGCCTCCGCGCCCGCCGAGGACATCTGGGCGATCCGCATCTGGGTCCTGGAGAACTCCCACCCCGACCCGTTCAAGGGCACGTGGGTCGAACGCGGGCAGCTGAAGACGGCCTGGGAGACCTTCTCCCTGGACGCCACCACCTTCACCCACCGCGGCAGCCGCTACCTCGCCTGGGCGCAGCACGAGCCGGACATGGGTAACAACACCGCGGTCTGGCTGTCGAAGATGGCCGATCCGCTGACCCTGACGGGCCCTCAGGTGCGGCTCACCACACCGGAGTACGACTGGGAGACCATCGGCTTCAAGGTCAACGAGGGCCCGTCGGTCATCAAGCGCAACGGCCGCCTGTTCATGTCGTACTCGGCGAGCGCCACCGACTACCACTACTGCCTCGGTCTGCTCACGGTCGACGCCGACGCCGACCTCATGAACCCGGCGAACTGGACCAAGTCTCCGACACCGGTCTTCACCAGCAACGACACCACCAAGCAGTACGGCCCCGGCCACAACTGCTTCACGGTCGCCGAGGACGGCCGCACCGACGTCCTCGTCTACCACGCCCGCCAGTACAAGGAGATCGTCGGCGACCCGCTGAACGACCCCAACCGCCACACCCGCATCCAGCGGCTGGGCTGGAAGGCCGACGGCACGCCGGACTTCGGCATCCCTGTCGCCGACACCCCCGCTCGCGGCGTCCAAGGAGAGTGACCGAGATGAGACGTGCGTACGCGATCCTCCTCGCCGTCTGTCTGGCGTTGGCAGGGGCGCTCGTGACGGCAGGCCCCGCCCAGGCGGCCCCGCAGACCGTCCCCAACGGCGTGCAGTTCACCGACACTTCGGGTGCCGCCCTGCACGCCCACGGCGGCGGCGTCATCAAGGTGGGCAGTTACTACTACTGGTTCGGCGAGGACCGCAACGCCGACAACACCTTCCGCTCCGTGGACGTCTACCGTTCCACCGACCTGAAGAACTGGGAGTTCAGGAACCGCGTCCTGACCCAGTCCAGCGCCGCCGAGCTGAACACCGCCTACATCGAGCGGCCCAAGGTCATCTACAACGCGTCCACCGGCAAGTTCGTGATGTGGATGCACAAGGAGAACGGCGTCGACTACAGCGAGGCCCGCGCGGCCGTCGCCGTCTCCAGCACGGTCGACGGGAACTACACCTACCAGGGCAGCTTCCGCCCGCTCGGCCAGCACATGTCCCGGGACATCACCACGTTCGTCGACACCGACGGCACCGGCTACATGGTCTCCGCCGCCCGCGAGAACTACGACCTGCAGATCTACCGGCTCACCGCCGACTACACCGGCATCGCGAGCCTGGTCGCCAACCCCTGGCCGGGCGGTCACCGCGAGGCACCGGCGCTGTTCAAGCGGGGCAACGTCTACTTCATGCTCACCTCGGGCGCGACGGGCTGGAACCCCAACCAGCAGCAGTACGCGACGGCGACGTCCCTGTCCGGCCCCTGGTCGGCGATGACCAACGTCGGCGACCCGACGGCGTACGGGTCGCAGACCGCGTACGTCCTTCCCCTGCAGGGCACTTCGGGCACCTCGTACCTCTACATGGGTGACCGCTGGGGCAATTCCTTCAGCGGCACGGTCAACGACTCCCGTTATGTGTGGCTGCCGTTGACCTTCCCCTCGGCCACCTCGATGTCGATGTCCTGGACCCCGGAGATCACGATCGACGCGGCCGCAGGGACGATCAGCGGCACGAGCGCCACGTACAACACGCTGATCGCCCGCCACTCCTCCAGGTGCGCCGACGTCACCAGCCAGTCGCTGTGGCAGGGCGCGCAGATCAAGCAGTACGACTGCAACGGCGGCACCAACCAGAAGTACTGGTTCAAGTCGGTCGGCAGCGGCTACTACCAGCTCGTGGTGCGGGGCAGCTCGCTCTGCGTGCAGGAGAACGCCAACACCGTCACGCAGGAGAACTGCAACGGCTCGGCGGCCAGTCAGCAGTGGTCGCTGACCACCACAGGCTCCTACGTGAACATCAAGTCCCGCGCGAGCGGCGAGTGCTTGGACGTGAACGGCGCGTCCACCGCCAACGGTGCCGCGATCATCACGTACACGTGCAACGGAGGAACCAACCAGCAGTGGACGCGCGGGACCTGAGGTCAGGTCAGGCGAGCAGGTCGATCGCGTCGATCGAGGTGCCCGCGCTGAGGTAGGAGGCCGCCCCCGAACCGCTCACCACATTGATCTTCAGCACGTTGTACTGGCTGGTGTCCGTCAACCAGGCGCTGGCCGGGACGCTGTAGGTGAACGTGTGGTTGTTGCCCCGGTATGAGCCGTTGGTCAGGGACCTGGTGCTCGGCTGGGTGGGCGGGGAGGGGATGGCCGACGTCCAGCCGTTGACGGCGATCTGCGGGCGGCCGTTGGCGTAGGCCGTCGTCACGCCGATGCGCAAAGTGTGCGCGGCGGCGGCCTGGGCCGCGGTCAGCTTGAAGTACACCAGCAGACCGCTGTTGACGTCCTTCCAGAGGTAGCAGGGGAACGCCGAGGTCTCGTTGCCGCTGCCGATCACCACGTTGCCGGTCCAGGCGGCGGCCCGGGAGTCCGACGGATGCGCGTACGTCATCAGGTCCGCGTTCTTGAATCCGCTCGGTGTGCCGGTCCAGTCGCCGATCCGCCAGATCGCGCTCGCGTTGCTCGGGTCGTTGGAGGACGGGATCGCGATCGAGTTGAGGGCGGTGGTCGCTCCGGCGGATACGGTCACCTGTGTACTGTATACAGCCAACTCGCTCTTGTAGACCGTCAGCGTGTACGTCCCCGGAAGGACGCCCCCGATCGAGTAGTAGCCGTCGGAGGACCGCGCCGCACCCCAGTACTGCGCCGCCGAGTTGGCGAGCCCCACCGTGTACGGGTACGCCGTCTTCCGCCCGGTGATCCCGACGCCGGCGACCCGGCCCCGGCCGCTCGCGCCGACGTACCCGGAGATGCCGAGCGAGTCCGCCCACGAGGTGGTCAGCGTGCCCGGGAACAGCGACGAGGAGGGCGCGCCGCCGTCCGTGAAGGCGATGACGTACGGGCCCTGGAGGCCGAAGCGCTGGTCCTCGGTCTGGTTCTGGCCGTAGTAGAGGATCTCGTACAGGCCGCCGCCGTCGGCGCTCTGGTGGCGCAGCAGGGAGCGGTAGAAGGGGCCGCCGGAGGCCTTCTCGTGATTGCTGCGCACGATCCACAGGCCGACGCCGCCGGCGCTCCAGCCGATGTAGTCGTAGTCCATCACCCGGCGCTTGGAGAAGTGCTTGGAGCGGGTCTGGCCGTCGGACTTCGCGAACACGTCCGAGGCCTCGATGGTGGAGGTGGTGTACGTGTAGGAGTCGGGCTCGTCGTTGAGGAACAGGCCCTTCTTGACGCGGACGATGTAGCGGGTGGCGGAGACGGACGTGTCGGCCTTGTTGGTCCACAGGTAGACGTTGTTCTCGCCGCTGCGGGCCGCGTAGTAGTGCTTCAGCGTGCCGTGCGTGACGGAGATCAGGATCGTCGAGCCGGACTGCTTGATGGACACGGCGGAGGAGCCGAGGCCGGACTCGATGTGCGAGTTCATTCCGCCGTAGCCCTGGTACTCGGTGCCCTTGAAGACCAGCGAGGACAGGTCGCCGTTGGACTTGTTGACCTTGAAGACCAGGTTGGCGCCGGTGTCGACGACGTAGTGGGTGCCGTCGTCGGTGTAGCCGAAGCCCGCGGCGGAGGCTGCGGTGGCGAGGGGGCCGGCGAGTGCGGCGGAGCCGGCGGCGGCCACGGAGCCGAGGACGAAGGCGCGGCGACGGACCGGTCTGTTCGCGGATCCGGACATGTGGGGGTGCCTCCTTCGGGAGGTGGGGGTGCGGGTGGTTGGTCAGAGTGACAGTTGAATCGATTTCGCGAAAGGGCTTTCGCGAGCAAGGAGTTGGCAATCTTGTGAAATCGCTCCAGGGTCTAGAAAGCGCTTGCCGACAGCGGTAGCGTCCAGCCGCCAGGTCTTGCCCCTGTCCGAGGAGCCGCGAATGAGACGTTTCAACCTCGCCGTGCTGGCGGCGGTGACGCTGAGCACCGGACTGCTCGCCGTACCGGCCCAGGCCCACGGGGGCCAGCGGCCCCTCGGCCTCGAGAACTGCACCGCCACCGCCTGCCACTTCGACGTCCCGCCCGGCACGTACGACGTGAAGGTCCTCCTCGGCGGCGACACGGCGTCGAGTACGAGCATCGCCGGCGAGACCAGGCGCTCCCTGCTGCCCGAGACGGCCGGCGCGGCCGGAGAGCACGTCGCCCGGAGCTTCACCGTCAATGTCCGCACCCCCGAGGGGGAGCCCACCGGCCCCGACGGCACCCCCGGCCTCGACCTCGCCCTGGGCGGCTCGGCGCCCGCGCTCGCCGACATCAAGGTCACGCCGGCCAGGCACGCCCGCCAGATCTTCCTCGTCGGCGACTCCACGGTCTGCGACCAGCCCGGCGACCCGTACTCCGGCTGGGGCCAGCAACTGCCCCAGTACCTGCGCAAGGGCGTGTCCGTCGCCAACTACGCCGACTCCGGCGAGAGCACGGTCACCTACCTGTCGAACCCGCAGCTCTGGGCCACCGTCCAGCCGCAGATCCGCCGCGGCGACCTGGTCCTGATCCAGCTCGCCCACAACGACAAGACCACCGACGAGGCGACCTACCGGGCCAACCTGGAGGCGCTGGTGGCCGGCGTGCGTGAGAAGGGCGGCAAGCCGGTGCTCGTCACCCCCATCGTGCGCCGCTGGTTCAACGCCGACGGCACCCTCAACAACAACACCGCGCTCCTGGTCAACGGCCTCGGCGTCGACCACCCGGCCGTCATCCGCTCGGTCGCCGCCGCCGAGAACGTGCCCCTGATCGACCTCACCGCCAAGACGAAGGCGCTGGTGGAGTCCCTGGGCGTCGAGGGCTCCAAGGCGCTGTACCTCTACAACGAGAAGCGCGACAACACCCACACCTCCGTCCACGGCGCCACCGTCTACGCGGGCCTGGTCCGTGACGAACTCCTCGCCCGGCATCTGGTGCCGGAGGGCCTGGTCCGGGTGGGATGAACTCCTGGGGCGCCTCGACCGGAACCGGGGCGTCCCAGGGCCCTCCCCCGAGGGCGACCGAAGCTTAGGCGAGAAACCAGGAAAGAGAACCATGCAGCTGCCTCCCGACGACCGCACCCTGAGCCCGCGCACCGGCTACACCCGCGCCCACTGGGAGGCCGCCGCCGACGCCCTGCTCGCCGCGACCGAGCCGTACGCCACCACCGACCGCGCCCTCTATTACTTCCCCGGAGCCCACGAGAGCTGGTCGGGCCGCCTCTCCGACGGCCTGGAGGGCTACGCCCGCACGCTCCTGCTGGCCGCCTTCCGCCGCGACGAGACCGCCCTGGAGCGCTACGCCGACGGACTCGCGGCAGGCGTGGCGGGCGTCTGGCCCCGCATCGGGGACCGGAGCCAGCCCCTGGTCGAGGCCGCGTCGATCGCGCTCGCGCTGCGGCTGACCCGCCCACTCCTCTGGGACCGCCTGGACGACGCCGTACGGCAACGCGCCACCGCCTGGCTCGGCGATGCCCTCACCGCCGAACCCTGGCCCTGCAACTGGGAGTTGTTCCCGGTCACGGTCGGCGGCTTCCTCGCGGAGATCGGCTACGAGGCCGACGCGTCCGGCAAGGCGGTCGACCGCGGACTGGAGCGCATCGAGCAGTGGTACGTCGGCGACGGCTGGTACACGGACGGTGACGGCCGCAAGTTCGACTACTACAACGGCTGGGCGATGCACCTCTACCCGGTGCTGCACGCCTGGCTCGCGGACGACGCCCGCCTTCTCGACCTCTACGGCGGCCGTCTGGAGGCCCATCTCGCCGACTACGCCCGCCTGTTCGGTGGCGACGGCGCCCCGATGCACCAGGGCCGCTCCCTGACGTACCGCTTCGCGACGACGTCCCCGCTGTGGCTGGGCGCGCTGAGTGGCCGTACGCCACTGTCGCCCGGGGAGACCCGCCGGCTGGCGTCGGGCGCGCTGAAGTACTTCCTGGACCGGGGTGCCGTCGACGAGCACGGCCTGCTCACCCTCGGCTGGCACGGTCCCGACGAGGCCGTCCTGCAGGGCTACTCGGGCCCGGCATCCCCCTACTGGGCGAGCAAGGCCTTCCTAGGCCTGCTCCTCCCGGCGGACCACGAGGTGTGGACGGCGACGGAGGAACCCGGGCCGGTGGAGACCGAGGACGAGGTGCGTCCGGTGGGCCCGCCCAACTGGCTGCTCCAGTCGACGCGTTCGGACGGCCTGGTCCGTCTCCACAACCACGGCAGCGAGGACGTCCGCTACGACCCGTACTACACGCGGCTCGCGTACTCGACGGTGACGGCGCCCTCCACGGCGGACGCCGTCTCGTACGACAACAGTGTGATCGTCGGTGACGATCCGAGCCGTACCGGCATCGAGCCGCTGGGCGTGGGCGAGGGATGGGTGGCCTCCCGGCACACGGCCGGCGGGGGAGCGCGGGTGACCAGCCTCGTGCTCGCGCGCGGGGCGGTGGAGGTGCGGGCCCACCTGGTGGCGGGCGCGGCGCCCGGGACGCCGGTGCGGGTGACCGGCTGGGCGGCGCGGGAGGGCTTGCGGGCCGAACTGCGACCCGCCGTCGGCCTCAGCGACGAGCTCGCCGGAGTCACGTCCGAGGACGCCACACTCTTCGTCGTCGTCGCCCGCCTCACCGCCGAGCCGGACCCCGTACCCCTGGAGGAGGCGGTGTCCGTACGGATGGAGGGGACGGACGAGCTGCACGTGCGCTGGGACGGCGGCCCGCAGGTACGGGTCCGACTGACGGACGGCGCAGTCGCCTCGCCGGACCTCGTACCTACGGCGACGGGGTGACATTCAGGGCTTGAGGCGGGCGATCCGCAGCCTCGTCGTGGTCGAGGAGGCTCCCGTGAGGGGAGTGGCGTCGCGTACCACGCGCCGACGAGGGCGGCGGTGGCGGCGAGTCCGGTGATGAGGGGCTTGCGGGCGCCCCGGACGCGGCGGTGACTGGTGGTGCCCGTGTTGCTGGTGCGTCTTGCTGAGGTCATGCCCGGTGGTGGCCGCCTAGGGCCTCTCGTTTGGATCAGGCCGGGCTCGCGGGCCCCCGCACCCCCCGCGCCGCGTTGTCGTCGGTCGGCAGGGCTCCGCCCTGCCGCCCTCCTCCGCCTTGCGACGCACGGCACCGGACCCCGCTCCCTGATCCGGCCTGAT